>JAWVZJ010000007.1:0-23153 GCA_033722255.1 Thermoanaerobaculia bacterium
GACGACGGGCCCCTGGAGGACCGGCTCTGGTCCCAGCTGAAGAGCTGCTTCGACCCCGAGATCCCGGTCAACATCGTCGACCTGGGCCTGATCTACAGCTGTGAGCTGGGCGAAGACGACGGGGAGACCGTGGCCCGGATCAAGATGACCTTGACCGCACCCGGGTGCGGCATGGGCCAGGTCCTGGCCGACGACGTGAAGCGGAAGAGCGAGGGGATTCCCGAGATCGATCGGGCCGAGGTGGAGCTCGTCTTCGATCCCCCCTGGAATCCGGAGATGATGACCGAGGAGGCCCGGCTCCACCTCGGGATGTTCTGACGGCTCCCCCCGGACTCGCTCCACCGGGATCCGAGCTCGATTCTGGAACGGCCCCGGCTCCGGTGGGGTCGGGTCGTCTCCATCACTTTGGTTAGACTCCCGCCGTGCCCCGGTATCTCCGTGTCGTCTGGCTCCTCCTGGGTCTCGGCTCCCTGGTCGCCCTCGTCCTGCTGCTCCTCCTCCCCGCCGACTGGGAGGTGGAGCGAGAGACGGTGATTCACGCCCCGCCCGAGGCGATCTGGGACTACCTGGTGGATTTGCGCCGCTGGGAATCCTGGTCGCCCTGGCGGGAGGGCGACTACGAGGGTCTGCGCTTCGAGTACACGCAGGACAGTCGGGGAACCGGGGCCGAGCTCCGGTGGAGCTCGGAGGCCACCGGAGACGGACGCCTCCGGATCACCGAGACCGAGCCCCCCCGGCGTCTGGAGCTCCTCATGGAGATGCAGGAGGGAACCATCGTGACCCGGGAGATCCTCGTCCTACAACCGCTCACGGGAGGTCGAACCCGGGTCCAGTGGCACGATCGAGGCACCCTGGGCCACACGCTCCTGGGCCGTCTCTCCCTCCCGGTGATCGAGGAGTCCATGGGGCGGGACCTGTCCCGGGGGCTCCAGGACCTCAGAGAGGTGGTGGAGGGTGCTGACTCCGGAACCGCCGAACCGAATCAGTCTCCCGAGCCGGCCGAAAGCGGCTTGCCCCAGCGCGACGCCACGTAGTCCTCCACCAGGATCTGGAACTGCTCCGCTAGCTCCTCGTAGGTCCCCCGGAGCTTGGTGAAGGGCTCGCCGTCCACGTAGACCGGACAGTGGGGGGCCTCGCCGGTTCCGGGAAGCGAGATCCCGATGTCGGCCGCTTTCGACTCTCCGGGCCCGTTCACCACGCACCCCATGACGGCCAGCTTCAGCTCCTCGAAACCCGGATATCGCTCCCTCCACTCCGGCGTCCGCTCCCGCACGTACTCCTCGATCCGGACGGCCAGCTCCTGGAAGATGGTCGAGGTGGTCCTTCCACACCCGGGACACGCGGTGATGGAGGGCGCGAACGATCGGAGCTCCAGGGCCTGGAGGATCTCGCAGGCGACGGCGACCTCCTCCCGTCGGTCTCCCCCGGGCCGCGGGGTCAGGGAGATCCGGATCGTGTCTCCGATGCCCTCCGCCAGCAGCACCGACAGGGCGGAGGTGGACCAGACGATCCCCTTCCTCCCCATCCCGGCCTCGGTGAGGCCCAGATGGAGCGGCTGCCGGGTCTTCGCCGCCAGCTCCCGGTAGACCGTGATCAGGTCCCTCGGTCGTGAGACCTTGCACGAAATGACGATCCGGTCCTCGGAGAGCCCATGATCCAGGGCCCGGGAGGTCGACTCCAGGGCCGAGATCACCATGCACTCGTTCAGGATCTCCTCCGATGTCTTCCCCAGGTCTCTCCGGGTGTTCTCCTCCATCTTCTCCGTGACCAGGGCCTGATCCAGGGATCCGCCGTTGACACCGATCCGGACCGGTTTGTCGTGCTCCGCGGCCACCGCGACGATGGTGGCGAACTGCTCGTCCTTCTTCCGTCCGAACCCAACGTTCCCGGGATTGATCCGGAGCTTGTCCAGGGCTTTCACGCACTCCGGATGTCGGGTCAGGAGCAGATGGCCGTTGTAGTGGAAGTCTCCGATCAGCGGAGCGGTGACCCCGCCGTCCACCAGCCGGGCCTTGATCTCCGGCACGGCCCGAGCCGCCTCGTCCACGTTCACCGTGACCCGGACCATCTCCGAGCCGGCCTCCACCAGCTCCCGGATCTGGCGAACCGTGGCCTCCACGTCGGCGGTGTCGGTGTTGGTCATCGACTGGACCACCACCGGCGCTCCTCCCCCGAGAGCCACCGCACCAACGGAGACCCGGTGGGTCCCCTCCCGGGGTGGAGCGTCCGTCGTCGTGGGCGTCACGAATCGATCTTAGTACACCCCACCATAGATATGGTGATGTAGTCACGACCCACCCCTGTGGCGTGGGTTCCCCGAGGCGCCCCGCTGGCAACGCTTCGACCCATGCCTCTGGCGGGGGTACCCCGCGAGTCGATGCAGGGACAACGGCGAGGAGACGCAACGAAGCCAGCGAGGATGCATGGGCCGCGAATACGGAACCGTACCTCTGGTGGGCCCGTCACCGGCACGAAAGGACCCGCATCCCCGGCTGGATCTGTCCGATCTGTCGTCCCCTCGGATCCACCCTTCAGAAAGACCCGGTCCGGCGGCGGAGAGCGGGGGAGAGCTCACGAGGATCGAGGCGGAGCCAGCGGATCACCCGAACCTCCCCGTCCTCCCCTCGGTTCACGGTGGCTCGCCCTCCGACCCGGCGGGAGCGGAAGGCGGCCAGGACCTCGATCTCGAAGACGGCGGGGCCCTTCCTCTCCACTTCGACGGCCAGGGATCCCCCCTCCCAGCGCTCCCTATGCCCCCCGTAGCTCGCCGTCTCTGCCAGCCGGGTCAGCCCCGTGGAGACCGCGGCGTCCAGCAGGGCCCGGAGGCGAACGTCCTCCACCTCCCGGCGATACTGACGTTCTTCCAGGGCGACGGCGCCGGCCACCAGGGCTCCCGTGGTGGAGACGAGGAGGAGAACCACCAGGGCCAGGAGAAGGGCCTGGCCCGACTGACGAGCGTCAGTCACCAACCCTCCCCTCCTCCCCGGGTCGTGGCCCGGATGCGGATCCGGTCGAGCTCCGGGTCGCTCCGCCGACCACGGCTGGCGGCGACGAAGTCGGGGCCGATCCGGACGAAGAGGACCTCCACCTCGTAGGTGTGCTGAGGCCAGGAGCGCCAGCGCCAGCCCACCACCCGGTCCAGAAGGGGACGCCTCACCGGTCCGGTGGGTCCGGCGACGGTCCGGACCAGCCGGTCGTCCACCAGGGACCAGCGGACGGTGGTCCCCTCGGGCCGGGCCAGGGTGAGGGGCTCCGACCTCCAGGCAGGTACGGGAATGCCACCCGGAGACCTCGCCCCCCGCAGGTCCCGGACGAGGTGCTCCGAGGCCAGCTCCGGAAGCGGATCCGTCAACCGGAGACCGGCCGCCCCGAACACACGGAGGGACTCCAGGAAGAGACTGGTGGCCAGGGCCAGGGCCAGGAGCAGGATCAGGCTGGCGATCAGAGTCTCCACCAGGGTGAATCCCCCCTGGTGCCGGGCTCGAGACCCGGAACCGCGATTCGAAGACCGGGCTCTCCGGCTCATCCTCACTCCTCGGCCCGCATCCTGGTCGGGACTCGGGAAAGACGAAGGCGGGCTCCGGCCACGTACCGTGCGCTTACCACCACCTCCCGGAGCCCGTCCACCTCGGTGTCCTCGACCTCCACCCACAGGTCCAGGGAGGGAAGGGACCGATCCAGGAGAATCTCCAGCTCTTCCTCCTCGAAGCTCGCGGATTCCAGAGCCAGCTGTCCCGATCGGAGGGCCTCGAGGACGGCCTCCTGGGCCGAGAGGACCTGGCGACCGACGGACCGGGCTCGACGGCCCCGCGCTTCCAGGGTCAGAAGGGACACGGTGAGGAGGACGGCGATCGCCAGCAGGGTCAGGGCGATCAGGGTCTCCAGCAGGAGAGATCCTCGGGCCGCTGCCCGGCGGTGGCGAGGGTCACCCCCCCTCCCGGAGTCGTGTCGACGAGCCACGGCGGGATCGGCCATGGGGTCCACCGATCCTACCGGGTGGAGGGCGAATTTCAGAACAGGGACCGGCTCTGTCCGCCGTCCACGTTCACGCAGGCACCGGTGATCCAACCGGCCCGCTCGGAGACCAGGAACGCGGCCACGTCTCCGATCTCCTCGGCTCGGCCGAAGCGCCCCATGGGGATGTTGTCGGCCACGAACTCCTTCATCTTCTCCGGTTGCTCCCGGCATCTCCTGTCCCAGCTCCCGCCGGGAAATCGGATCGAGCCCGGGGCGATGGAGTTGACCCGGATCCCGTCCGGCGCGAGCTCCAGGGCCATGATCTTGGCCACCGAGATCAGGGCGCTCTTCGTCGAGTTGTAGATGGCCAGACCCGGCCCACCGGCCTCCCGACCGAAGATCGACGAGACGAAGAGGATGGAGCCCTGGCCCCGGTCCCGCATGGCCTCCAGGGCCATCCGGGAGAGGCGGACGTGGCAGGTCAGGTTGAGCTCGAGGATCGCGTTCCAGTCTTCGTCCGAGGTCTCCCAGATCTTCCCCCGCCGGTTCCCTCCCACGTTGTGCACCAGGATCTCCGGCTCTCTCCACCGGTCCCGGATCGCCTCCAGGAACCGCTCCTGGTCCTCCTCCACCGTGACGTCCGCCGGCACGGCCAGGACGTCTCCGCCGATCTCTTCCGCGGCGTCCCGAAGCGGCTCCTCGTGCCGGGCGCAGACGGCCACCTTTGCCCCTTCGGCGGCGAGGGACGCCGCGATCGCCTTCCCCAGACCCCGGCTCCCGCCGGTGACCAGAGCGACCTTGCCTTCGAGACCCAGGTCCACGGTCCGCCTAACCGAAGATCCGTCGAAGACCGCTCAGGAATCCCTCCGGCTCCTTCGATTCCATCAGGAGCTCCAGCTCTCCGGCGTCGAAGTAAAGCCCGTGGCACTCGGTACAGCGGTCGACCTTCAAGCCGGCCATCTCCACCTCCTTCATCTCGTGCCCGCACTTCGGACAGCGCATCCAGTGGCGGTTCTTGAGCTTCTCCGCTTCCTGTTCCGCCCGGCGAGCATCGAGCTCGGAACGCTTCTGCTCGATCAGCTCCTTGTTCTTCTTGTAGAAGTACTCTTCCTCTTTGTCGTAGCCGCGGTCTTCGAATTCCATGGTGATTCCTTCGAGATCGATTCAGAGAGTTGTCGAGCGAGTGACCCTCACACGAGCTCCACCAACCGGGCCTCGAGCTCCCGGACCTGGCTCCGGGGTCGCTTCCACTGCACCAGAATCGGACTCTGATAAGTGCCGCAGACGATGGGCTCCGAAGCGGCGTCTCCGGAGACCAACAGGCTCACTCCCCGCTTCATCCGGAGGAACCGGGAGGCGGGAAGGGCCAGGACCCGGGCCAGGAGATTTTCCACCGTGGAGGCCCGGAACCCGAAGGTATCCATCAGCTCGTTGAAGACCTGCACCAGGTCGTAGCGGGCGTAGGAGAGGGTCTTGCCCGGGACGGCCAGGGGATCCCGGAGGATGTTGCGTCCCTTGGCGGCGGCAAATCGCAGGGGATTCCGGAGGACCTCGGCCAGGTCGTTCTGCATCAGGAGCGTCTCGTACTCGTTCACCGTCAGGCCGGCGTGGGACTCCTCCACTGCGAGGCTCAGATCCAGCCGTCCTCGCTCGATCCCCGCGGACCGGGCCCACTCCCCGAGCTCGTCGAAGATCCCCAGGCGATCGTCCCGGAGATTCAGGGCGTCGATGGGGTGGTCGGAGACCGGCACTCTGAGCCCCCGCTCTCCCACGACCCTCTCCTCCCGGTAGGGAAGGACCGTCGTCCGGCGGGTCCGACTCCCGTCGGGCACGACTCCGTCCAGGTCGATGAAGTAGACCGGCGGAGTGCCCCCCCGGTGGACGTAGGTCACGCAGTTTTCCAACCCCGAGCCGATGAAGGTCAGATGGGAATCGGCATTCTTCGGCTCCCGGGCCCGCTGGGCGTCCGAGAGCTCCTCCCGACGCTCGAGCTGATCGTGGTGGTACTCGGCTCCGGGGGGAAAGAGACGCTGGAAGAGCCGTATGAAGGGATCCAGATACTGACGGCTGTGCTCGAGCCGACGGGCCAGGCTCTGCTCCAGGTACCCCGCCGTCGTGTGGTACGAGCAGTACAGGGCCCGGGGATAGTCGGCCAGCAGCCCCCCGTATTCGTCCTCCACCCGCCGGGTCACGTCGATCACGTCGTACCGGGATCGGGGGAGCAGCTCGAGGGTCAGCTGAGTGGGCTCCGGCGCCATGGCCCGGAAACCCTAACACATACTCTCCGTGGTAGGCTCCGGACTCGGTTCCTTCGAGGAACTTTCAGAGGACAGGACATGGAGCTCTCCGATCTCAGCCAGGACGACCTCCGGGATCTGGCCGACCAGGCCCGGGCCGCCCTCGAACACGGTGCCCCGATCTCCGAATCGATCCGGAGGTACGGGATCCGGGACAAGGAGGAGCTGAAACGGTGGCTGAAGCGGGTCCAGGCGGAGCTGGAGAGCCGCTAGCAGCCACGCATGCCCGTCGCGTTACTTCGGGCACTCATGGGGATGAAAATCGGAAGAGGACCAGTTGATGGTCTGGGGCCGGCCCTGCGAGTCCGAGAGCGGGACCGTCAGGGGACGGCGCGGGCTATGAGAACTTTGACCGTGGGCCCGCGCCTGTGCTCGTCTTCGCGCCGGCGGGGCACCCGCGCCAAAGGCGCGGGTCGATGTCCTTTGACGATCCGTGAGGAGCGCTCGAGAGCCATCCCGTGCGAACCTTCCCTTCGCCCGGGCTCGCCGAATACCTGGAGGCAACCCTCTTTCGGCCCCGGAGCTCGGAGCCTGTGGTCCTCCGCGATCGAGAGCATCGACCAGAGAAGTACCATCCGCTCAGGGCCCATTTTCAGAGTAGCAGTCTCGACCGCGGTCCCCCTCCGCGGATTCGAATCGACGGGGTCGCTCTCTCAATCCTCCTCCTCCAGAGCGGGAGCTCCGGCGGGCTCGGTCTCGGAGACCGATTCCCGGTCCATCTCGCCGTAGGCTCCCTCCGTCGGCTGCGCCGCGGGATCGGACTCGGCCCGATCCCGGACACCTTCCTCCTTCTGGTGGGAGGACTCGACTCCCTCCTTGCCGCTCTGCTGCCGCTCCCGGTCGACGGTCTCCTCCTCCGGCTGATTCTCTTCGATCGATTCCTCTTTCGGCTCTACCGGCATGGTGTCTCCTCTCTCTCGGTTCTAGAAGGTGCGCGGACTTTCCGCTGTCGTCCACCCATCGAACGAAGCAAGGCACGAGCCAACTCCGGAGAAGGAGGGGGGGGAAGGGCAAAAAAGGTCCCCTCGAACGGGAAGATCGTTCGCTACAATCGCCCCATGAGCGACTCCCCCCGACCCGCGTCCTCGGCTCCGGCCATCGAGCCCCTGACCATCGCCGATCGCAGCTTCCGATCCCGCCTCATCCTGGGAACCGGCAAGTACTCCGACCTGGAGACGATGAAGCGTGCCCTGGAGGCCTCCGGCACCGAAATGGTCACAGTGGCCTTGCGCCGGGTGGACTTCGACGACAGCGGCCAGGCCGAGCTCCTGGAAGCCATCGATCCGGAGCGGTATCTCCTCCTCCCCAACACCGCGGGCTGCTCCACGGCGGAGGAGGCGGTCCGTACGGCCCACCTGGCCCGGGAGCTCGGGGGCTGGAACTGGATCAAGCTCGAAGTCATCGGCGACGAACGAACTCTGTTCCCGGACAACGAGGAGCTCCTGAAGGCCACGGAGAAGCTGGTGGACGAGGGTTTCGTGGTGCTCCCCTACACCAACGACGACCCGATCGTCTGCCGCAAGCTCGAGGAGCTGGGCGCGGCGGCGGTGATGCCCCTGGGCGCCCCCATCGGCTCCGGGATGGGGATCCGGAATCGGGCCAACCTCAAGATCCTGGTGGAGCAGGCCCGGGTTCCGGTCATCGTGGACGCCGGGGTGGGGACGGCCTCCGATGCCACCGTCGCCCTGGAGCTCGGCGCTTCCGGCGTCCTCATGAACACCGGGGTGGCCCGGGCCGAGGACCCGGTGCGCATGGCCCGGGCCATGCGGCTGGCCGTGGAAGCGGGCTGGCTCGCGGCCCGGGCGGGGAGAATCCCGGCCAAGCTCTACGCCACCGCCTCGTCTCCCCTGGCCGGCCTGATCGAGTAGAGACTCTCCCGTCGACGGGGCGAGCTCGCTTTGCTGGCGACCCGGGGCCCAGTAGGAACCGACCGCGGGCGCCTTCGGCGGGGATCTTCGCCGCGGGTCCCCGGCACGGCTCCGCCGCGGGCAGGCCGCACACACGATGTCGAGCCATCGTCGAGGAGCGGCCCTCGCCCTGGCGCGCTTCCTTCTCCAGGAGGTCACCGAATACCAGACGGCAACGCCGCAAATGGTCCTGACGCTGCCGCGGGTCTCGATCCGCGAGACCGATCACGCGGGTCGAAGGCGTTCCGGAAACCCTTCCGACAGTCGGATCAGGAGTCGCCGGGCTCGGAGTAGGAGATCCGGTAGATGGCCCCAACGTGGTCGTCGGAGACGAGCACCGAGCCGTCCGGGAGCTCGAGAAGGTCCACGGGACGCCCCCAGGCCTCCTCTCCCTGGAGCCAGCCCGACGCGAAGGGCCGATAGTCCCGGGCCTCTCCGCCGGCCTCGGGCTCGACCATCGTGATGCGATACCCGATGGGAACGCTCCGATTCCAGGAGCCGTGCTCGGCGATCAAGATCCGGCCACGGTACTCGGCCGGGAACATCTCGCCCTGGTAGAAGAGCATGCCCAGGGCGGCCACGTGGGGACCGAGCTCCGCCGCCGGGTCCCGGTACCGGTCGCAGTCCTTCCCCTCGCCGAATTCCGGGTCTCGGAGGTCACTCCCGTGGCAGTAGGGATACCCGAAGTGGAGACCCTTCTCCGGCGCGTGGTTCAGCTCGTCGGGGGGACGGTCGTCCCCCATCCAGTCCCGGCCGTTGTCGGTGAACCAGAGCTCGCCGGTTCCCGGATGCCAGGCGAAGCCCACTGTGTTCCGGACTCCCCGGGCGTAGATCTCGATCTCCACGTCTTCTTCGGCGAGATCGATCCTGGACACGCTGGCGTAGGGATCTCCGGGATCGCAGATGTTGCAAGGGGCCCCGATTCCGAAGTAGAGGAGTCCGTCGGGACTGAAGCCGAGGTACCGCCATCCGTGGTGCCGATCGTCCGGGAGTCCGTCGAAGACGACCTCCGGGTCTGGCGGATCGTCGAGGCGATCGTCCGGCTCCGGGAACCGCAGAATCCGGGAGATCTCCGCCACGTAGAGGTCCCCGTCTCGGAACGCGATGCCGTTGGGAGAAGTGAGCCCCGAGGCCAGGGTCCGCACCCGCTCCCCTCCTCCGTCTCCGTCCTCGTCCCGGACGGCGTAGACCCGACCGGCACCCCGGGTCCCGACGTAGATCGTTCCTTCCGGAGAGCGGGCCAGGGAGCGAGCCCCGGGAACCTCGTCGGTGAAGAGATCGATGGAGAATCCCTCCGGCAGCTCGATCCGGTCCAGGGCCACGGAGGCCCCCTCCACTGCGGCGGATCCGCAGCCCAGGACGAAAGCGGCGACGAGGAAGAGGACCGAACGTCGGATCGGAGCCGGGACGTGTCGGCTGGCACGCGGGCCGGGATCGGATCGGGCTTCATTCCTCACGACGCCATTCCCCGTAAGCCCCTGCTGGCCTCCTCCGGCCGCTTCTCCGCCGGCCGGTTCTCCTCGTCCACGAAAACCACGGTGGGGGTCCACGTCCGGGCCTCGGCGTCGGCGACCATCCCGTAGCTGCAAATGATTACCAGGTCCCCGGGGGCCACCTTGTGGGCGGCGGCCCCGTTCAGCACCACCTCCCCCGCTCCCCGGCGTCCCTCGATCACGTAGGTCGAGAATCGCTTTCCGTTGGTCACGTCGTAGATCTCGACCTTCTCGTGGGGCACGAGATCGGCGGCATCCATGAGGTCCCGGTCCAGGGTCATGGATCCCTCGTAGTCGAGATCGGCCCCGGTGACGGTGGCCCGATGGATCTTCGATTTCAGCAGGTTTCTTTCCATGGTGACGGTGTCGGGGTCATTGAGTGCATAGGGCCCGGGCTCTCGCTTCCCCGGAGCCCGCGACGAGGACGATGATAGACGGACGGGAGCGCATCAGGACTTTTCTCGGACAGAACCGGACGGGCCCGGATCGAGGCTCAGATTGTCGATGAGGCGGCCGGGACCCACCCGGGCGGCGACGGGGAGCACGACCCGGTCCTCGACCCGCTCCACGGGCTGGAAGGTATCGGCATCCACCACCTCGGCGTACTCGAGCTCCACCGTGGGTTCCGTCGCCACCTCATCCCGCATCCGGGCCCGGAGGGCCTCGGACCTGCGCTCTCCGTTTCGGAAAAACTTTCGGGCCGACCGGAGGGCCCGGTAGAGCACCGTGGCGCTGCGCCGTTCGTCCCGGGAGAGATAGGCGTTCCGGGAAGAGAGGGCGAGCCCGTCGTCGGCCCGGATCGTGGGCCCGGCGATCACCTCCACCGGGAAGTGCAGATCCCGGACGAGCTGCCGGATCACGGCGAGCTGCTGTGCGTCCTTCTCTCCGAAGACCGCCAGGTCGGGACGGACGAGGTGGAAGAGCTGGGTCACCACCGTGACCACGCCCCGGAAATGCCCGGGTCGCAAGGCTCCCTCGAGCCCCTCCGCAGCCCCACGGGGATCGACGAAGGTCGCGTGGCCGGCGGGGTAGACGGTCTCGGGCTCCGGCAGGAAGAGGAGGTCGCACCCCTCCCGCCGGAGCAGGGCCCGATCCTCCTCCTCCCGTCGGGGGTATCGCTCCAGATCCTCCCCGGGCCCGAACTGGGTCGGGTTCACGAAGATCGAGACCACCGTCCGGTCCCCCCGTTCCCGGGCGATGCGCACCAGGGAGAGATGCCCCTCGTGGAGGGCCCCCATGGTGGGGACGAAGGCCACCCTCCGACCCTCCCTCCTCCAGGCTCCCACGGTGGCCCGGAGCTCGGTGGCGGTGCGAACCGTGTCCATCAGCCGTAGAGCCTCTGCGCCATCCCGGAGCTCTCCGGATCTCCGTAGGACTCCTCCTCCGAGGGGAACTCGCCGCTCCTCACGTCGGCCGCGAAGGCGGCCAGCGCCTCCCGGGCCGCGGTCCCGAGCTCGGCGTAGCGGCGGACGAACCGGGGAGCGATCCGCTCCTCGATCCCCAGGAGATCGTGCCAGACCAGAACCTGTCCGTCGCACTCGGCGCCGGCCCCGATTCCGAGGGTGGGAATGGAGATCTCCCTCGTGACCTCCGCCGCCAGCCGCGAGGGAACGCACTCCAGGACCAGGGAGAAGGCCCCGGCGGACTCCAGCTCCCGGGCCCCGGCCAGGAGCTCCCTCGCCGCCTCGTCCCCCCGACCCTGGACCTTGAACCCCCCTACCTTGTGGATCGATTGGGGCGTGAGGCCCAGATGGGCCATGACCGGAATCTCCGAGCCCACCAGGGACTCCACCAGCTCCGGGCGCCGACCCTCGATCTTCACGGCCTGGGCCCCGCCCTCTTTGACGAATCGAAGGGCGTTCTCCACCCCCTTCTCCGGCCCGGGATGGAAGGAGCCGAAGGGCATGTCCGCCACGAGGAGGGCCCGGTCGAGACCCCGACGTACGGCCCGGACGTGATGGAGCATCTCCTCCATGGTCACGGAGAGGGTGTCCTCGTGTCCCAGGACCACCATGGCCAGGGAATCGCCGACCAGGACCACGTCCACGTCGACGGAATCCGCCAGCCGGGCCTGGGCGTAGTCGTAGGCGGTCACCATGACCACCCGTCGGTTCTCCCCCGGGGCGCTGCGGATCCAGGGGACGGTGATCCGGGACGGTCGGTCGCTCATGACAGGCTCCTTACTCCGCGTCTGCGGGATATGAGGCCGACCCGGTGCCGACGGGGAGGAAGCGGTCCAGCGAAGTCGTCGGCACCACCATCGGGGAGGCACCGTCCGAGCCGAGTCCCCTTCCGTCGTGACTCCCGGTCGCCGTCGTCGCCGATCAGCGCCGGTCGCCGGAAGCTGTTTCAGCTCGTCTGTCTGTCGGACCGACAGAGCCGGTCCTCGAACACCACCTCGCCGTCTCCGTCCCTCCCCGGCCGGACCCGAGGGGTCCGACCGCGTCAGCGGGATCCGAGCGGCACGTAGTACTCCGTCCCCCGGATCGGTCGCTGCAACTGAGCCACCAGATCCTCGAAGTCCTCCTCCCGGCGCACGAAGTCGATGTGTCTCGTATCCACCACGAGGAGGGGGGACCGATCGTAGTAATGATAGTAGTGATGGTAGGCGTCGATCAACTGGGACAGGTACTCCGCGGACATGTTTCGCTCAAAGGACCGCTGACGCCGCCGGATCCTCTCCCGACAGGTCTCCACGTCCGCCACCAGGTAGAGGACCAGATCCGGCACTCGGATCTTCGGCTCCAGGAGCTCGTAGAGCTTGTTGTAGAGAGCGAGCTCCTCGTCGGAGAGGTTCAGATAGGCGAAGATCCGGTCCTTCGGAAAGGCGTAGTCCGCCAGGACCAGCTCCTCGAACAGGCCCCGCTGGTGCAGCTCCTGCTGCTGGCGGTAGCGGGAGAGGAGGAAATAGAGCTGGGTCTGGAAGGCGGTGTTCGGCCGATCCCGGTAAAAGTCCGCCAGGAACGGGTTGTCCACGTCCTCGAGCATCTTCACCCCTTCGAAGCGCTCGGCGAGCTTGTCCACCAAGGAGGTCTTCCCCACTCCGATCGGTCCCTCCACCACCAGATAGTTGAACGGGAGGCTCTGGCTCATGGAGGGTTCGACCCCCTCCGATCCCCTGGGCTCCGCCACCTCAGGCCGAGAGCTCGGACGTCACCCGGGAACCGGTGCCGTTCCGGTCCACGGGTCGATAGAGGGTGTCCCGCTCCACGGGCTCGAATCCGGCCTCCCGGACGATCCGGACCAACTCGGACCGGGACATCCGCTGCTCCGTCTCCGCCCCCGCCATGTGGTAGATCGTCTCCTCGATCACCGTCCCGTCGATGTCGTCGGCCCCGAAGGAGAGGGCGACCTGGGCCACCTTCGGAGTCACCATGATCCAGTAGGCCTTGATGTGGGGGACGTTGTCCAGGACCAGCCGGGCCGCGGCCATATGCCTGAGATCCGCGACCCCCGTGGTGTGGTACTTCAGCCCCAGGTAGTTGTTCTCGGGGTGGTAGGCCAGGGGCACGAAGGCGTTGAACCCCCCGGTCTCGTCCTGGAGCCTCCGGAGGCGCAGCAGGTGATCCACCTCGTGCTCCGGCTCCTCTACGTGTCCGTAGAGCATGGTGCAGTTCGAGGGAATCCCCAGGCCGTGAGCGATCCGGTGAACCTCGAGCCACTCCTCGGCATCGAGTTTTCCGTCGCAGATCACTTCCCGGACCTCCTGGTGGAAGATCTCCGCTCCGCCGCCGGGCAGGCTGCCCAGCCCGGCCTCCCGGAGCCGCACCAGCACTTCCCGGATCGAGAGCTCCTCCCGGCGGGCGAACCACCCGATCTCGATCGCCGTGAACGCCTTCAGATGGACATCGGGAAAGCGTTGCTTCAACCCCCGGAGCATCTCCTCGTACCAGGCCAGATCCAGGCCCGGATGGAGACCGCCCACGATGTGGAACTCGGTGACCTCGTTGCCTCCCTGGGCGGCGGCGTGCTCGTAGACCTCCTCGTGGCTCATCTCCCAGGCGTGATCCTCGTCCGCCAGGGCAGCGAAGCTGCAGAACTTGCAGTTGTAGGTGTAGACGCAGACGTTCGTCGGGTTGATGTGGCGATTCAGGTTGTAGAACGCCACGTCCCCGTGGCGATCCCGGCGCACGTGGCCGGCGAGCCGGCCGAGGTGGAGGAGGTGCGGCGTCGTCAGGCACTGGAGGACGTCCGCCCCGTCGAGGCGGGTTCCTTCCCGGACCTTCTCCGCCATCTCCCGGAGCTCCAGGGGAAAGGTCGAGGGATCGAGGGCTCGCATGGGAGCCGCAGTATAGCGGCTCTCCGGGAGCGGATTTTCCACCGGAGGCATCCGACTGTTGGCAGCAACCCGTGCCGCGTACCCTTCCACGCAGAGACAGCCCGACACAATCCGGCCTTCCCGTGCAGGTTCCTTCCGGCCGCTCCCTCTCGGAAATCCTCCGGATCGGCTTCGCAAGAGCGCTTCAGAAGAGCAGGGACAAGGTCGTGGTGGCGAAGAGCCACACGGAGAGGACACCGTTGGCGGTGAAGAAGGCGGCGTCGAGACGCGAGAGATCCCGGGGCCGCACGATCCAGTGCTGGTAGGTCAGGAGCAGGGCGCAGCCGGCCACCCCGATCCAGTAGGAGATCCCGAGACCGGGAGGATAGATCCGGGGAAGCACCGCCAGGAGCCCGAGCATCACCAGATGGAGGGCGCCCGAGACCCAGAGGGTCCCCACCACTCCGAGCCGGGCGGGCACCGAGTGGATCCCGGCTCCCCGATCGAACTCCCGGTCCTGGAGCGCGTACAGGACGTCGAACCCCGCCACCCAGCAGAGGACCGCCGCTCCCAGCACCACCGGCGTCCAGGTCAGGTCACCCCTCACGGCGATCCAGGCCCCCAGGGGAGCTCCGGCCAGAGCCGCCCCCAGGACCAGATGGCAGAGGACGGTGAACCTCTTGGTGAAGGAGTAGAGGAAGAGGATTGCCAGGGCCAGGGGAGAGAGGGCGAAGGCCAGGGGATTGAGCTGCCAGGCCGCCACCACGAGCAGAGCCGAGCTGACCACCACGAATCCCCACACGAACCGGGGGGAGAGCCGACCGGCGGGAAGGGCCCGGTCCGCGGTCCGGGGATTCATGGCGTCCAAGCGCCGGTCGACGAGACGGTTGAAGGCCATGGCCGCGCTCCTGGCCCCCACCATGGCCACCAGGATCCAGAACAGGGTCGCTCCTCCCGGCCAGCCCTCGGCGGCCAGGACCATGCCGAGGAAGGCGAAGGGAAGGGCGAAGACCGTGTGTTCGAAGCGGATCATCTCCAGCACCGTCCGGAGGCGGGAGACGAACGCCGCCGCGCAGGCTCGAGGGGAACTCATGCCCCGTCCTCAGGCCCCGGAGGTCTGGGGCCAGCGGAGATCGTCCCGGCGACCGGGGATCGCCAGATGATCCAGGACCCGGAGGGCGTAGGCCTCCAGGAACCGGGCGAGGTTCCCGCCCCCGACGTAGAAGGCCGGGATCGGAGGGAGGACGATGGCCCCGGAGTAGGCCATCCGGCGAAGATTCTCGAGGTGGACGAGGGAAAGGGGAGTCTCCCGGAAACCCAGGATCAGGGGCCATCGCTCCTTCAGGGCCACGATTCCCGCCCGGGGCACGAGGCGATCCGACACCCCGGTGGCGAGACAGGCGAGGGTGGAGCCGCTGCAGGGCAACACCACCGTCCCGTCGAGGCGATACGAACCCGAGGCCAGGGGGGCGTCCAGCTCCCGATCGGAGTGCACCGCGATCTTCGCGGCCTCGTTGCCGGGCAGTCCCGCCGACTCCACCAGGGCCGCGGCTCCGGGCTTGGTCAGGTCGAGCTCGTGGCGGAGGACTTGGCTCGCTCCCGCGGTCACCACGAGATGGATCGTCTCCACCACCGGCGAGGCGGCGGCAGCCCGGAGGAGGGTCCGGGGAAGCTCCATCCCCGAGGCTCCCGTGACCAGAAGGGCCAGGCGCCTGGATCGAGGACCGGGAGAGGAACCCCTCGTCTCGTCGCTCATTCCTCGAGAGGGAACAGCCGATAACCGGAGTTCCCGCGGGGCGTTCGATCCGGAACCGGACGAGAGGAAGAGAATGCGGCGATCGGCTCGGGGGGAGGAGTCATGGCGCGAGCAGATGTTAGCCCAGTCTCCAGACTCGTCAGCGGGCTCGGAGATCGTTTGTTACACTGTTTTAGTGGACGGTCCGACAATCGCACCGTCCCCCCTCCTCTCGCTCCTCCGAGCCGCCCCCTGTTCCGGCCCTAGACCGAGATCAGCCAATCTGCCGTGGGTGTCCGGCGGAGGCGAGAGACGGAACACGACAACCGGCAACGCAAGGAGAACAGTTTGGCACCATGGTGGTCTCGCCCTACTGCCGAGGGCAAAGAGGACGAAAACGCAGAACACGAAGAGAACGAAGAGACGAAGAAAGAGAACCGGAGCGAAGCTTCCTCCCTGACCGACGCCGCTCGCGTGGCGACCGAGGGAGAAGACGACGAGCCCCCGGCGCGAACGGGACGGCGCGGTCGACGAGGCCGACGGGGAGGACGCTCGAAGCCGGAACAGAAGGGAAGTAGAGATGAAAGCACGAAGAGAGGTACAGAGAGCCGCCGCGGGCGCTCCGGGCGGGGAAACCGGGGCCGGAGAAAGGCGCCCGCGACCGACCGGAGACGATCCACGCCGGCTCCGAAGCCCCTCCGGGCCCCAGAGGAGCGGGAACGGATCACGCCAGGGGAGGCGATGACGGTGGCCATCGCATCGGAAGAGGCGAAGCCGCGGGAGTTCGTGATCACCGTTCCCGATCAGGGATCCTCCCTGGACGTCGAGCGGCGGCTGGGGGTGTTCTGCGACCTGGAGAACGTGGCCCTCGGCGCCCGGGACAGCGGGATCAAGTTCGACATCAACCTGGTCCTCGAGCGTCTGGTGGAGAAGGGCAAGATCATCGTCAAGCGGGCCTACTGCGACTGGAACCGGTACAGCGAGTACAAGCGGGCGTTCCACGAGGCGGGGATCGAGATGATCGACATTCCTCAGAAGAGGATCTCGGGCAAGAACTCAGCCGACATCAAGATGGTGGTGGACGCCATGGACCTCTCCTACGCCAAGGAGCACCTGGACACCTTCGTGCTGGTCTCCGGCGACAGCGACTTCTCCCCGCTCGTCTCCAAGCTCAAGGAGAACAACAAGCACGTGATCGGGGTCGGGGTGAGGAACTCCTCCTCGAACCTGCTGATCGACAACTGCGACGAGTTCATCTACTACGAGGACATCTGGCGCAACATCGAGTCGGCTCCGAAGCTCGACAACCTCTCGGACAAGCAGCAGGAGGTCTTCGGGCTGCTGGTGGACTCGATCCTCGCCCTCCAGCGGGAGAACAAGGACGTCCTCTGGGGCTCGATGATCAAGCAGACCATGCAGCGGAAACGCCCCTCCTTCAACGAGGGCTACTACGGCTACTCCACCTTCTCCGAGCTCCTGGAGGACGCCGAGAAGCAGAAGGTCGTGAACCTGAAGAAGGACCAGCGCTCCGGGAGCTACATCGTCACCGGTTTCGCGGGCCGGGGGAAGCGGAAAGGCCGGAGCTGAGGGTCTCTACCCGCTGACAGAGGTTCCGGCGGGCCTCGATCGCGCCGGACCCTCCCCGACCGTCCCGGCCGGGGACGATCGAGACCGCCTCCGGGACTCTACCGTCTCCACGACCGCGCCGCCCCGCCCGATCGACTGTCCGAGTCAGGATCCCTCGGAGGATTTCCCCCGGCGAGTCCCGAGGATCTCCATCGTCTTCCGATACCGGGACTCCACCCGGTCCCGGTCCCCCTGGACCCGGAGACCGGCCAGGGCCGCCTCCCGGACCCACTCGGCCTGGGCCTCCAGGCAGGAGAGGAGCCCCTCGTCCCGGGTGAGCTCGCCCAGCAGCGAGAGGGACGCGAGAATCTTCCGGGGCACCACCGGGTCCTCCGCCCCGTAGTGTCGAATCATGGCGAAGGCCCGCTCCACCACCGACTCCCGGCTCAGGGGCTCGGCCCGGACCCGGAGGCGCCCCCGGTCGTCGAACCGGGCCGGCGCCGGGATCTCCCGATCGGCCACCATCCGGGCCAGGGAGGCGGTGAGCCGATCGACGCAGTGGACGGCGGTCAGGGGATCGTTGACCCCGGGGGAGAGGGCTCGAACCGCGATCTCCACCAGTTGGTCCACCCGGTGGAGCACGTCCCGGGGGCCACCCCGGTCCCCGGAGACGACTAGCTCGGCCTGGACGGCCTCTTGGACCTCCTGGGAGGCTCGCTCCACGGGACCCACGTCGGCCACCGGAGACCCGGCCACCAGGTAGGACCCGACTCCGATCCGGAGCCGGAGATCGACCCCGGTCTCCTCCGCCCACTCCGCCAGGGACTCCTCGTCGATGGCGGTGACGTACCCGGACACCCGGGCCCGGACCGTGGCCCGGGGCTCCGCCGGGGCAGGGAGATCCTCCCCCGTCCGCTCGGCCCCCCCGGTGCCCCCACCCTCCCCCAACTCGGGGAAGACCCGGTCGAGGGCCCGGTCCAGGCTCTCCCCCGCCACCCGGAGGACCTGTCCCGCCTGGATGGAGGTGGCGGCATGGTGGAGAAAGAAGATCAACACCGCGACGCTGGCCAGGGCCAGCACCAGGGCCAGGGCCACTCCCAGCCGGGGCACGAACTGGACTCCCTCCTCCCCCGCCCCCCGGACCCGAACCAGGAGCGTCACACAGTAGACGAAGGTCGCCACGAAGGTCCCCAGGGCCACCTGGTTCCCCCGGTCCCGCATGAAATTCGGAAGGAGCCGGGGTCCGAACATCGAAGCGCTCTGGGAGAGGGCCACCAGCACCACCGAGAAGGAGACGCCGGCCACGGTGATCATGGACCCGGCGATGGTGGAGAGGACCGCCCGGGCTCCCTCCGCCGACGCCCCGTAGAGGAAGGGCGCCACCACCGGAATCTCGTCGAGATAGCGCTGATCGAGCTCGGCCACCACGACTCCCAGAAGCCCCGCCCCGACGGTCATGACCCCCGGGACGAACCAGTAGTTGGACCGGAGGCGATCCCAGAGGTCCTGGAGACGGATCCGGTCCAGATCGGGCCAGGGGAGTCTCACTCGGTTCCTCCCCCCGGTGTGGGATCCCGGACTCCGGAGGCGGACGGTGGCGGGCCCCCCGTGCCCGACGGGCGGGGATCGACGAGCTTCGTGAGAGTCCCTGCAAGGAGCTTTCGAAGCGGAATCTCGGGAATGCCTCCTACGAAGAGGATGTCGCACGCCCCTCGGGCCGCTTCACGGAGGAAAGGGGTACCCACGTCACCGGCGTGGTTCGCTCCTGTTTCGCGCAGCCTCCTCGTTCCCCCACCTCCGCAGCGGAACGTTCCTCCTCGACTCCGGACGATGGGGCTCGGGGCGACCATGTCCACTCGATTCTAGCCCTCCCCGGACGACGGCTTTCCGGTGCCGCCGAGGGGCCCTCGCTTTCACGGTCTCCAGGCCAGCGCCAGCCACCCGGTCGTCTCTCCCTCCAGGGAACCGTCGAAGAGATAGGCGCCCCCCGCCCGGATGTCGGCCCCGGGGAGACCCACGAGGGGAATTCTCTCCGTATCCAGGCGAAGCTCCACCCCGGCAAGGTCGATCCATTCTCCCCGGGGCTCCCCGACGGTCCAGACTCGATGACGAGCCCAGAAAGGTCCCGCGGGGATCCCCGAGGGCCGGTAGCTCACCCCGAAGGATCGGGACCGGTCGCCGAAGGCGAGTCCCGCCGGCAATGCCGGCTCGAGAAGCCGGTGGCCCTCGGCCAGAGGGGGACGCAGAGAGCTCGCCACCCCTCCCAGGCGAAGCCGGTCGAAGGGAGTCGGGTCTCCTTCCAGGGACTGGAACTCTCCCCGGAGCCGGAGAGCGTGGTCCCGGCGACCCACCGTGAGCTCCAGGGCACCGGTCCTCCGATCCCAGCTCCGCCCCGCCGTCCGGCCCACCTCCCCTTCCCCGGAGACCCTCACGGCGAGATCCCAGAGTCCGCGCTCCCAGTCGTCCTCCCAGCCCAGGAACAATCGCCCCCTCCTCCGCTCCAGCTCCTCCTCCCCTGCCCGGGGCTCCAGAGAGCTCCACCCCGCCGCGAGATCGAAGGACCACCGGGAATCCATCAGGATCCGATCCCCGGTCACGGATGCCGTCACCCCGGTTTCGTCCACGTCCAGGAGCTCGGGGCCCGCGGAGACCGGCTGGGGTTGCTCCGAGTAGCGTTCCTCGCTGCGGTAGATCCGGAGGCCCGCCTCCAACGGCCATCCCCTCCAGGCTCCACCGAGGAGGAAGCCGGAGACTCCCCCCTGGCCAGCCCCGCCCGCAAGACCGACCACGCTCCAGCGGCCGAGAAGATCGCCCCAGCGGAGGCCCGCCTCGAAACCGGTACCCGAGGGGGCCGCGCTTCCCCCCGTGAGCCAGGTCACCTCGGGGTCACCGAGGCCGTACCCCCGGGCCTCCGGGACCTCTGCCTCCTCCAGGGGGATCGGTCCGGCAGGGTACGGGGGAATCGCCGGAACCAACCCCGACGGGAGCTCGATCTCCAGGTCCTGGAGGGTGGCGGCGTCCAGGGAGAGCTTCCGGAGATCGACGCCGTCGGCGTCCGGAGAGAGAAAGTAGAGCTCTTTGCCGTCCGGAGTCGGGGCCGGCCCCCAGGCTCCGCCCAGGGTCCGAGTCACCCGATGACCCCGGGCTCCCTCCCGCACCGGAAGGGCGTGGAGATCCAGGAGCCCGTCTCGGCCGATGGCCACGTAGAGGTGCCCGCCCCCGGGATGCCAGACAGGATGGGAGAGGAGGGAGGTCCCGGAGGCCGGGACTCGCCGGTCCCGGTCCGACTCCAGGTCCCGGATCCGGAGCTCCCATCCCGGACCGGCGTGCTGGAGGTACGCGATTCTGGAACCCTCCGGTGAGACCCGGGGGCTGTCCACGAGGACTCCGATCCTCCCGGAGACCAGGACCTCGGTGACGGCCCCCTCCCGGAGGTCGATCCGCACCAGCTCCGTCACCCCCCAGCGGGTCCGGACTCCCACCGCCCAGAACCCTCCCGGAGCCGGGTCGACTCTGCGAACGTCGGCACCCCGGGTCACGCGCTCCACTCGTCCCTCTTCCACCCTCCATCGGAACAGGTCCCGGTGGAGCACCCCCCGTCGATCTGGGACCGATTTCGAGAAGAGGACCGAGCCGTCCGGGAGCCACCGGGGAACGGCGTCTCGATCGGCCTGCCGGAGCTCGAGGACCGCGGAGGGCTCCCGGGGAAGGGGACCGGCATCCACGGGAGCCACGTCTTCCGGGTCCCGGACCATCGTCTCCCGGATTCGTCGCCGACGGAGCGCCTCGGCCCGGGGATCGGGCGCGGTCGAGATCACCATCAGACGTGGGGGACGGTCCCGGCCCGTCCGGAGGAAGACGATTCGCCCTCCCCCGGGCGAGACCTCCGGCGTCCCCGTACCCCATCCGAAGTCCTGCCAGAGCTCCCCGGACCGGGAGAGGCCTTGGAGCCTCTCCTCCACCCGGAGGGACCGGTGGATCAGTTCTGCCCGGAATCGGTCGTAGAGCGGCTCGGGATCCTCTCCGAAGACGCCCCGGAAGGCCTCTTCGAAGCTCCGGGCCCGACGGGCGGTCATCCGCCGCCAGAGCCGGGATAGGGACCCGGGATCGACCCCTTCCTCCAGCCATTGGAGGTAGGCGGATCCCACCAGATAGGGCACGGCCCGGCCGAGCCAGCGCTCGTCGTCTCCTGAGAGCTGCTCGTAAGCGGGCAGGCGCCCCCGTCGGGCCCATTCCCGGAGCAGGGCTGCCCGGAGGACCGAGTGGGGACGCCCCCGCCCCGTGATCCTCCCCTCCAAGAGGGTGGCGTATCCCTCGGTCACCCAACGGGGTGCCTTCCGGGCGATGGGAGTCAGGGGCAGCACCCAGGAGAGCCAACGCTCCCACCGGTTTCGGGAGGGTCGCAGCAGATGGACGAGATGGGTCTGCTCGTGTCCCGCCAGGAGCTCGCTCCAGTCCCGGAAGAAGGCCAGACTGGAGCCCGCCCCCGGGGGCGTGGCCCAGAGGACCATCCGGGGCCTCCCCGGCAGCGCCCAGGCGAACCCGTTCGGGCGGCCCACGGGATCCCGGAGAACGACGTCGATCCGTTCCTCGGGCTCCCATCCCACGAGACCGGTCACGGCCTCGTGGAGGGACTCCAGACGGCGGGCGAGATGCCGGGCCCAGGGTTCCGCCTCCGCCGGAAAGTGGATCCGATGGCGGGGCAACTCGATCGTCCGCCACTTCCGATCCGGTGTCTGGGCGGAGAGGTTGCCCGGACAGAGGAACATCAGGAACAGGAGGACGCCGAGAACGCCTCGCCGGGCTTGGCGTCCCCGGGAGGTACGGAATCCCGGCACCGGCCTTCCCTCCGTTCTGGAGCCGCGATGCAGAGCCGGCCGGACCGACCCGACGCCGACGACGGGTCCGGTGGCCGGGAGGGGCCTCGAACGAGCAAGGACCGCGGTCCGGAGAGGGTGCACGATCCCGGATGATAGTCGGGATCGATCCACTTCCCGGCCAACCGGCTCCCGCCGATGGACCCGGGAGTCGAACTCGCCGACACCTCTTTTCTCACCGAGCCGCCCTTCCGCCGGTCGGACATTCCCTGGTGCTATGCTCCTCCGCAACCATGAGCCAGATTCCGGACAATCCAGGGGCCGCCGAGGAGGGAGGTCCGAGCCCCTTCGAGGCCGAGTATCAGCTCGAGTCCCCGGCCGTCTGCCCGTGCTGCGAGCGGGATCTGGAGACGGTCGGAGTCATCCGGCTGCTCCGGGTCCGGGTGAACTTCTCGTCCACCCTTCCCCGCCGGGGGTACCTGGTGGCCTGCCCCCACTGCCGGGGAATCCTCCCCGCCGACCTCCGAATCCTGTGAACGCAGGGCTCTCCCGAGAGGAGATCCGGGATCGCCGGGAGGCGTTGCCCTCCTCCCGGGAGCTCGTCTACCTGAACCACGCCGCCATCGCTCCCCTCCCCTCCCCCTCGGTCCGGGCGATGGCGGAGCTGGCGGACCGGGTCTCCCGGACCGGTGACCGCCGCTGGCCGGAGCGGAACGAGATGACGGAGCGGGTCCGGGGCCTCGCCGCCCACCTCATGGGGGCATCCCGTCCGGAGACGGTGGCCTTCGTCCCCTCCACGTCGGCGGGTCTCTCCCTGGTGGCCGAGGGGCTCGACTGGAATCCCGGGGACAACGTGGTCGGGGCCGGCTGCGAGTTCCCCTCCAACGTCTACCCCTGGATGAATCTGGCCTCCAGGGGGGTCGAGTACCGGCAGGCGGAGGAACGGGACGGCCGCCTGGACCTGGACGAGCTCGAGGAGCTCTGTGACGGCCGAACCCGGATCCTGGCCCTCTCCTGGGTCCAGTACTCGAACGGGTTCCGGACCGATCTCCACCGCCTGGGCCGGTTCTGTCGGAAAAACGGAATCCTCTTCGTGGCCGACGTGATCCAGGGTCTCGGCGCC
>JAWVZJ010000008.1:0-22120 GCA_033722255.1 Thermoanaerobaculia bacterium
ACCTCCCGGTCGTGCTCCCGGTAGTACTCCTGGAAGGTCCGGCGATGGATCGGGAGGTTCAAGAGGATGTACCGAACCAGCATGACGGATCAGTTTAGCAGCCGGTGATGCCCTCCCCGGCAAAGCGGTGGACGAACCTCCGGGGCGCCTCGGCACATCCGGCGTTCCTGCGAATCACGGCTTGGCGACTGCCTCCTTCGAGGCTCGGTCTTCCAGGAGGTCGCCGGCCGATCGGGATCCCCGGAGGCCTTCGGCGAGGAGAATCCACTGGACCACCGTGGTCACGATGGCGATCTTCACCGAGGCGTCGTATCCCTCGCCGTGGCCGCCCTCCTCCTGTCCGACGCCCGAGCATCGGGAGAGGCAGGACCGGATCCCGGCGCGGGAAGGGGGCTCGGGGCCCCGGCCGTCGCCCGCCTACTGCCAGAAGCTGTCCTCTTCCGTGGCCTGGAGAGTTTCCTGCTGATCCGCCATCCAGGCCTCGTAGCCTTCCTGGCTGTGGACGGTCAGGAAGCCCCGCATCCGGTAGTGGCCGATCCCGCAGAGCTGGGCGCAGGCGATCTCGTAGCCGAACTCCTCGTCGTCCGTCCGTTCCCGCATCTCCTCCGTGGTCACGGTGGGCGTGAACCAGACCGGGATCTCCAGCCCGGGGATCGCGTCCTGCTTGACCCGGAGCTCGTTGAGCATGAAGCTGTGGACCACGTCCTTGCTCGAGAGGTGCACCAGGGCCGGCTCGTCCACCGGCAGATGGAGCTGGTTCACCGTGGTGACGTCGTCGTTCGACGCCGGGTGTTCCCGGTCCAGACCCAGAGGATTGGAGGCGGGATCGACCAGCTCCGGATCGGTGGGACCGAACTCCCCGTCGGGCCCGGGGTAGTGGACGTTCCAGGCGAACTGCTCGCCCACGACCCGGACCTCGGTGGCCTCCTCGGGCTCGGGGAACTCGTCCACCCGCTCGGACCAGATCGGGATGGAGAAACCGAAGAGGAGGACCACCTCGGAGAGGACCACCGCCCATTCGGCGTATCGGGAGGCGTGGCTCTGTACGCCTTCGTGGTCCGCCCGGGGTTGGCGGCTCCGGCGGAAACGGTAGAGGGTGTACAGGAAGAAGGCGGTCCAGCCCACGAAGAGGATGGCCATGAGCCAGTGCACCAGAGAGAGAACCAGATCGACCTGGTCTCCGTGGCTGGACGCGATCTCCGGCAGTCCAAGTAGCTCGGTCATCGGTCGTCTCCTTCCTCGTTCTCTTGCTTGGCTCCCGTCCGCCGCCGGGCGACGAAGACCAGCCCGATTCCCCCTCCCAGGAGGAGGTAGGTGAGACCCAGGAGGAAGAGGACCGAGGCCCTGGCGCCGTCGATCATCTCTCCCTCCGCCGAGCCGTAGCAGACCGCGCAGGCCCGGGCGAGCTCCGGGAGAAGGAGAAGGGCCGCGGAGGCCAGGATCCAGACTCGTCCCATCCTTCGGATCACCACAGATCCACCCCCTTCATCTTCCGGAGGAACCACCAGCCGTAGACCGGGAAGAGGACCGCCAGCACCAGGGAGATCCATCCCAACCACCGGTAGGCTCCCGCGGGCTCCCGGAGGGTCCAGACCCCGAAGCCCAGGGCCAGGAGCGTGGAGAGGGAGACGAAGACGATGTGGAAGGCCTTGAGGGACACGGTCAGTCCAGGGTCACGGTGTTGGCCTCGGTGATCGCCGGGCCCAGCAGCACCGCCAGGAACCCGAGGATGGTGAAGGCCATGGTGAGGAGGATCAGCTTCTTCTCCGACAGCAGGTGCATGAAGTAGCAGGCGACGAGGGAGCCCTTGACGCTGGCGATCACCAGGGCCAGGGCCACCGCACCGACCGTGGGCAGCTCCAGATAGGAGACCGCCACCGTGATCAGGGTCAGGGCCATCAGGGCCACGAAGACCAGGATGTACGGCTTGACCTCTTGCTTCTCACCGAGCTCGTTCGTCGTCATGGTCGATTCTCCTCAGAGGAGGTAGAGAACGGGGAACAGGAAGATCCAGACCAGGTCCACGAAGTGCCAGAAGAGGCCCGCGGCCTCCACCCGGTTCGCGAACATCCTGGGATCGCTGTCCATCATCTTGGCGTTCGGGAGCCAGAGATAGGCGTTGTAGACCATACCGGCCACCACGTGGGCTGCGTGGAGGCCGGTGAAGGTGAAGTAGACGGCCATGAAGGTGGAGTGGTCGGGGAAGATCCCGTGGTGGAACTTGGCCGAGTACTCGAAGTACTTGATCACCAGGAAGACGGCGCCCAGCCCCACGGTGGAGCCCATGAAGAGCCGGAACTTGGTCTTGTCCAGCTCCATCGCCGCCGCCCAGGCCAGGACCATCGTCACGCTGGAGGTGATGAGGACGACGGTGTTCAGGGTGGCCAGGGGGACGGAGAGCTCCCCCTGACCGGCTCCCCAGGCGGGATTCCCCACCCGGAGCAGGATGTACCCGGCGAAGAGAGAGCCGAAGAGCATGACCTCGGAGGCGAGGAAGAGCCAGATCCCGAGCTTGACGTTGTGGACGCCGGTGTCCGGTCGGGGCTCGGAGGTGTAGGGGATCGCGGTGGACATGGAGCTCTCTCTCGTGGTTCGTTCTCGGTTCTCCGGGCTAAGCCCCCGCCGGTTGCGGCTCCGGGGCACCTTCTCCGGGCCCTTCGTCCCCGGGTCCGGGCTCGTGCTGGGGCAAATAGTCCTGCTCCATCCCCGGGACGCTGTACTCGTACGGATCGTGGTAGACGGTGGGCTCGGTCACGAAATTACCGTGGGGAGGGGGAGAGGGCGCCAGCCACTCCAGGGTGGTGGCTCCCCAGGCGTTCCGATCCGCGGCTCTTCCGGTCTTCAGGCTGGCGAAGAAGTTCCAGATGAAGGGGACCTGGGCGATGGCGAGCCCCCAGGCGGAGAAGCTCATCAGCTCGTTGAGCCAGAGTACGTCCTGGGCGTGAGCGTAGGTGACGCCGCCGTCGAAGAGTCGCCGTTGCACGCCCTGGAGGCCCTGAACCAGCATCGGGAAGAAGACCCCGTTCATGAAGATCAGGGTGAGCCAGAAGTGGATCTTGCCCAGGCCCTCCGAGAGATACCTCCCCGTGGCCTTCGGATACCAGTAGTAGAGGCCGGCGAAGAGCCCGAAGATCGTCCCCGGGGCCACCACGTAGTGGAAGTGGCCGATGACGTAGTACGTATCGTGCAGGTGGATGTCCGAGGAGGCCAGACCCAGGGGGAGCCCGGTGAGGCCGCCGATCCCGAACATGGGCAGGAAGGCGAGGGCGAAGAGCATCGGCGTGTTGAACCGGATCGACCCCCCCCACAGGGAAAGGATGAGGCAGGTGAGGACGATCACCGAAGGGATGGAGATGATCATCGTCGTGGTCTGGAAGAAGGCGGACATCACCGTGCCCATCCCGGTGAGGAACATGTGGTGGGCCCAGACGATGAAGGACATGAAGCCGATGAAGAGGGCCGAGTAGACCAGGGCCTTGTAGCCCCAGAGGGGCTTCCGGGTGTTGTTGGCGATCACCTCGCCCACGATTCCCATGGCCGGCAGGATCAGCACGTAGACCTCCGGATGGGCCAGGAACCAGAAGAGGTGCTGCCAGAGGAGCGGGCTTCCCCCGCCGGACACCTCGACGACTTCGCCGGCGACCACCAGCCCCTCCGGCATGAAGAAGCTGGTTCCCGCCACCCGGTCCATGAGCTGCATGATCCCTCCCGCCTGGAGGGCGGGGAAGGCCAGGAGCAGGAGGAAGGCGGTCACGAACTGGGCCCAGACGAAGAAGGGCAGACGGAACCAGGTCAGCCCCGGGGCCCGGAGCTGGACGATGGTGGTGATGAAGTTGATCGCTCCCAGGAGCGAGGACAGGATCAGGAAGAGCATGCCCACGATCCAGAAGGTCTGGCCCACGGGGTTGATGTTGGCCAGAGGGGGATAGGAGGTCCAGCCGGCCTGAGCGGCGCCGCCGGGGGCGAAGAAGCTGGCCAGCATGATCACGCCGCCCCAGAAGTACACGTGGTAGGAGAGCATGTTCAGCCGGGGGAAGGCCATGTCCGGTGCGCCGATCTGGAGCGGCACCACGTAATTCCCGAATCCCCCCACGGCCAGGGGGACGATGCCCAGGAAGACCATGATCGTCCCGTGCATGGCACCGAGCTGGTTGTAGAACTCCGGCAGCATCACCCCGTCGGGCATCCGGGTCTCGCCGAAGAGGGAGCCGATCAGGGGCAGGGGCTCGCCGGGGTAGGCGAGCTGCCACCGCATGAGCATCATCAGGGTGAACCCGAAGAAGAGGAAGAGCAGCGCCGTGATCGCGTACTGGATCCCGATCACCTTGTGATCCACGCTGAACCAGTACTTCCGGAGGAACCCGAGCTCCTCGTGCTGCTCCGGATGCTCGTGGGCGAGCTTCTCGGATTGGATGTCGCTGACCATCGGCGCTGTCTCCTTCCGGCGGTGTGTCTACGGGGTCACTTCGGGACCTGGAAGGTGAACTCTGCCGGACCGCCCTCGCCGCCGGAGACGCTGATCTCCTGGGTCCGGGTTCCCAGCTTCTCGTGCCACGCCTCCACCGTGTAGGTCCCGTCGGGGAGACCGTCGATGGTGAATTTTCCGTCCTTGTCCGTGACGTCGAAGAAGGGATGGGTCATCACCGCCACGTAGGCCTTCATCCAGGGGTGGACGTCACACTTGACGGGGAAGAACTCTTCCGGCTCGTTGAAGGTCGTTTCCTTCTGCTTCAGGGAGGCGGGCATCCCCAGGTTGAACTCCCGGTTCTTGTCCGGCAGGCCGTGGACGTTGTGGAGGATCCCGTCGGAGTTCCGGAACTGCAGGGGCTGTCCGACCCGGACCCCCACCACGTGGGGCTCGTACATGCAGCCGACCTGGTCGATGACCACCGGCTCGGTCGGAGCGGAGGAGTCGGTCTCCGGAGGATTCGTGACCTTCACGAAGACGTTGGCCATGGTGTTCCCGTCGCCCAGGACCAGGAGGTCGGGCTTCACGGGGCTGTCGTGCTTCTCCGCACACGCCGGGTCGGCGTCCATGCTGAGTGGTCGGAGATTCGGGACCTTGTCGTCGTAGACGACGGTACCGGTGATGGTCCCCGCCAGGGCGGAGCTCGCCAGGAGCGAGGCGCCGGCCAGAGACAGAGCGAAGGTTCGGATTCGCATCGGATCGTCCTTTCGTCGAGAGTTCGGAGGAGTCTGGGAATCGTTTGTGGTTCGTTCGAACGGCGTAGAGAATAGCAAAGCTCGGAGCGATCGGCTCATACGTTCTCGAAGGCCAGGGATTCGGCCAGTCGGGGATCTCCCAGGGGGACCACCGGGTGACGGCGAAGGAGACGGGCCAGAACGCCGACGAAGAGAGCTCCCACGCCGACGAAGGTCAGGAGGTCCTGGAGGTGGAAGCCGGGGCTCTCCAGCAGGGCCGGCATCACCAGCCAGTAGACGTCCAGGTAGTGGGCCACCAGGAGCCAGATCGCGGACAGGGCCAGGGTGGCCCGGCGCCGTTTCACGTCCCGGAACAGCAGGAAGAAGAAGGGGATCCCGAAGTGGATCACGGCCAGGGCGATGGAGTAGGGCCGCCAGCCTTGTTCCCACCGGCGGGCGTACCAGAGGGTCTCCTCGGGAATCGCCGCGTACCAGATCAGCATGAACTGGGAGAAGGCGATGTAGGCCCAGAAGACGACGAATCCGAAGAGGAGCTTCCCCAGGTCGTGGTAGTGCTCGAAGGTCACCAGACCCCGCAGGGCTCCCTGACGCTCCAGGATCAGGGCCAACCCGATCAGCAGGGCCAGGATCCCCACGGTGGAGCCGCTGAAGAAGTAGACGCCGTAGATGGTGGAGTACCAGTGGGCGTCCAGGGACATGAGCCAGTCGAAGGCGGCCACGGACTGGGTGACGCCGTAGACGATCATGGCCAGGGCGCTCCAGCGCTGGAGCCGCTCCGTGATCTCGATCTCCCCGCTCTCGTCCTGTCGCCGGGATTCCCGCCGGTACCACCAGGCCAGGAGAGACCAGAGCCCGAGACAGAGGACCGCGGCCGCGAGAAACCGTCCCTCGTCGAGCCAGGGGGCCTTGTGGGCCAGGAGAGGGTCCTCGGCCACGGCCTCCTCATGGCTCCAGTGATAGAGGGAGTGGATGCCGGGGATCAGGGGGACGAAGAGGAGGGCCAGGAAGGGCAGGGTGCCGGCCACGTCCTCGGCCACGCGCCGGACCACCACGCTCCAGCCGGCCCGGGTCAGGTGCTGGAGGAGGACGAAGAAGAGCCCTCCCAGGGCCAGGCTCAGGAAGAAGACCCAGGAGACCAGATAGGAGTGGAAGAACCGCTCCGGGCCTCCCTGGGCCAGGAATCCCGCCACCAGGAGGAAGACGACACCGGTCACCATCCCCACCGTCGGAAGGAGCTTCCAGACTCCCTTCTCCGGGAGGCGGGCCTGATCGGAATCCAGCGTCGTGGGTGCCGTCGCCATCTCAGGCCTCGATGATCTCGATCTCCCGGGCTCCCAGGTCCCGGAGAAGCCGTGTCGTCTCGTCCCGGTCCCATCGGGGGTCCTCCGCCGCCACCGAGACGAAGAAGGCATCGTCGGAGACCCGCTCGAAGCGCTCGGACTCGAAGAGGGGGTGATGGTGCCGGGGCAGGCGAGCCAGGGCCAGGAATCCGAAGAAGGCCCCGGCGGCCCCTCCCAGGACCCCGCACTCGAACATGATGGGCACGAAGGCGGGCCAGGAGAAGAGGGGCTTGCCGCTGATGACCAGGGGATAGGCCTCGGCCGAGACCCACCACTGGAGGAGCATTCCCGCCGCCGCGCCCCCCAGCCCCAGGATCAGGACGGCCAGGGGAACCAGGGAGCGTTTCAGACCCATGGCCCGTTCCAGGCCGTGGACCGGGTAGGGCGTGTGGGCGTCGAATTGCGTGTACCCGGCGTCCCGGAGCCCCTCGCAGGTGCCGTGGAGAGCGTCGACCGAGGAGATCTCCGCCAGGACGCCCCAGACCTCCGGCTCCCGGGAAGAGCGGGTGTCTCTCGTCTCGTTCATCGGTACCTCCTACGCCTCCTGGGGGTCGGCTTCGTACGGGACGGAGGGGGCGCCCGCCGGGTGCTCGTGCCTGGGATGGGCCTGGGGCAGCACTCCCTTGACCTCGGCGATGGCCACCATGGGCACGAAGCGCACGAAGAGGGTGAACAGGGTGAAGAAGAGACCGAAGCTTCCGATCAGTGTGGCGAAGTCCCAGAGCGTGGGGGAGAAGTAGTCCCAGCTCGAGGGGAGGAAGTCCCGGTGCAGGGAGGTCACCACGATCACGAAGCGCTCGAACCACATCCCGATGTTCACGAAGATCGAGGCCACGAAGAGGATTCCCATGTGGGTCCGGGCCTTCTTGAACCAGAAGATCTGAGGGACCACCACGTTGCAGGTCACCATGATCCAGTAGGCCCAGGCGTAGGGGCCCAGGGCCCGGTTCTTGAAGGCGAAGAGCTCGAAGAGATTCCCGCTGTACCAGGCCACGAAGAACTCGGTGGCGTAGGCGTAGCCCACGATGCTTCCCGTGGCCAGGATCAGCTTCGCCATCCGGTCGAAGTGGAGCACGTTGATGATGTGCTCCATCTTGAAGGCCACCCGGCAGATCACCATCAGGGTCACCACCATGGCCAGGCCGGAGAAGATGGCGCCGGCGACGAAGTAGGGCGGGAAGATCGTGGTATGCCAGCCCGGGAGCTGGGAGGTGGCGAAGTCGAAGGAGACCACGGAGTGGACCGACAGCACCAGGGGCGTGGCCAGGCCGGCCAGGAGGAGATACGCCCGCTCGTAGTGGAGCCACTGTCGGTGGCTGCCCCTCCAGCCCAGGGCGAAGAAGCCGTAGATCTTCTGGCGCAGGGGGTCGGTGGCCCGGTCCCGGATCGTGGCCAGGTCCGGCAGGAGCCCCAGGTACCAGAAGAGCAGCGACACCGTGCCGTAGATGTTCACGGCGAAGACATCCCACATCAGGGGACTCCGGAACTGGGGCCAGATCGCCATCTGGTTCGGTACCGGGAACATCCAGTAGTCCAGCCAGGGCCGGCCGGTGTGGATGGCCGGGAAGACCAGGGCGCAGGCCACGGCGAACAGTGTCATGGCTTCCGCGGCCCGGTTGATCGAGGTGCGCCAGCGCTGACGGAAGAGGAAGAGGACGGCGGAGATCAGGGTGCCGGCGTGCCCGATCCCGACCCAGAAGACGAAGTTCACGATCGGCCAGCCCCAGGCCACGGGGACGTTGTTCCCCCAGACGCCGACGCCCTCCCAGATCAGCCAGCACAGGGCCACTCCGAACACGCCCAGCATGGAGAGCGAGATCCCCAGGACGATCCACCACCCCAGGGGCGGGGTCCACTCCACCGGCCGGGCCACCGCCTCGGTGATCTCCCCCATGGAGGGGGAGCCCTCGATCAGCTCCGGACGGTGCTCGATGGGATCGACGTCGCGTACGGCTTCCGCCATGCTCTCTCGGAACTCCTGAACCGGCCCCGTTCGGGGAGCCGACGATGGGAAAAAGTCGGGCGGATGTTGTCAAGGCCGATTGAGGGCGTCAAGGGTCGGGAGGGGACACTCCGGAAGACGGGGTCTACGTCGTACCCCCCAGACCCGGCTGTGAGTCCTGAGGGGGTGGATGGGAGAGCTCAGAGCGACGATGCGACGGACCGGTCCTCCTCGTCGGGTCTGTGGAGCCTGTGGGAGAGGGGGTGGCCGCGGGCTTCTGGCGACCGGTCCTGTCGTTCCCGGGGGCGGGGGGACTACCGGCGTTCCACGAGCTCCAGGCTCTGCTCGAGCTTCACGATCCGGCGATGGGAGTAGATGCCGGAGCGGAGCTGGACTCCGGGGTAGAGCTGGGTCTCCCGTCCCACGAGACAGCCCGGATGGAGGACGCAGTTGCAGCCGGTGGCGACGTCGTCCCCGAGGACGGCGCCGAGCTTGCGGCGGCCGGTCTCCCGGGGACCGTCGTCGCCGACGAGGACGATCTGGCCTCCGTCGTGGCGAAAGTTCGAGAGGATCGTTCCGGCCCCGAGATTCACGCCCTCTCCCAGGATCGAGTCTCCGACGTAGTTCAGATGGGGGGCCCGGGCGCCGTCGAAGAGGATCGAGTGCTTGATCTCGGTGCTGGCACCGATGACGCAGCCGGAGCCGATCCAGCTTCCCCCCCGGATGTAAGCTCCGGGCCGGATCTCGGTGTCGGCCCCGATGAAGACGGGACCCTCGAGAACCACTCCCGGCGCGATCCGCACCCCCTTGCCCAGGACGATCTTCTCGCCGACGAGATGGATCTCCGGGGAGACCGGAGAGTCCAGACGCTGGATCGGCAAGTCCCCCAGAACCGCGTCCAGGGTCTCTCCCAGGAGGTCCCAGGGCCGCTCCGGATCCCAACGGTCGACGAAGGCCTCGGGGATCCGATCGAAGAGGGCGGGGAGGCTCACCAGGTCAACTCTCCCCGTTCCCTCTTCCGCCGGTAGTAGCCCATGCTTCGGGCCACTCCCTCCTCCACCGGGACCGACGGGCTCCAGCCGTAGCGGTCCCGGAGTGCCGCCGGCGCCAGGGAGCTTCGCCGGAGCTCCCCGGGAACCGGGGGATCGTGGATCGGCTCCACCCTCTCCCCCAGGGCCTCGGCCACGATCTCCGCCAGCTCGTTGACCGAGGTCTCCTCTCCGGTTCCCACGTTGTAGATCCCGGGCCTCCAGTCGTCGAGGATCCGTCGGGTGGCCTCCACCACGTCGCCGACGAAGACGTAGTCCCGGGTCTGCTCTCCGTCCCCGAAGATCCGGGGCGGCTCTCCGGCCAGATATTTTTCGGCCAGGATGGCCACGATCCCCGCTTCCCCCTTCGGGTCCTGTCGGGGCCCGTAGACGTTGGCGTAGCGGAAGATCACCGGCTCGATCGCCCCCATGGCCCGGTAGGCCCGGAGGTACTGCTCGAAGGCCAGCTTGGAGCAGCCGTAAGGGGACTCGGGGCTCAGGGGATGGCCCTCGTCGCAGGGAAACTCCTCCTGCTCGCCGTAGACCGTTCCTCCGCTGGAGGCGAAGAGGAACCGCTCGACTCCGGTCTGGCGGCAGGCCTCCAGGAGACGGAGCCCGCCCCGGACGTTGACGTCGGCGTCGAAGAGGGGATCCCGGATCGAGACCCGGACGTTGGTCTGGGCCGCGTGGTGGTTGACGGCGGTGACCTCGTGCTCTTCCAGCAGACCCTCCAGATCCACCTCGGTGACGTCTCCCTCGACGAAGACCGCCGCCTCCGGGAGGTTGGCCCGCTTCCCGCTGGAGAGGTCGTCCAGGACCACGACCCGGTGTCCATCGGCCAGCGCTCCGTCGGCGAGGTGGGAGCCGATGAATCCGGCTCCGCCGGTAATGAGGATGGTCTCGCTCACGGCGCAGGAGTGTAGCTCAGGCTCGTCCGGACCACGGATGACGCCCACGATCGCCGTCGTCGCTCACGGGCGGGGCCTGGACACGTGGCGATTCTCCCGGATGGCGAACCGGAGGGGCCAGTCCACGGCTTCTTCGGCGTAGTCGATCCCGATCCGCGGAGCCCGGACGATCTCTCCGGCCGTCGCCGGGTGACCGTGGGTCAGGAGGAGGTTCCTCCCGTCCAGAACCGTCCCGTCGAGCTCGCGGTCCACGGCCAGGGCCTGACAGAGCTTGGCTGGCCCCCCGGCCACGTCCCCGGGACGGGGATCCCCCTCGAGGTCCCGGCGCCGGATCATGACCTCGGTGCCCTCTACCGGCTCCGCCGCCCGCAGCAGGACCGCTCCTCCCTCCTGATCGCCCCCCGTGACGGCGTTCAGACAGTGGTGCATGCCGTAGACGAAGTAGACGTACGCGTGTCCCGGGGGAAGGTAGAGACTCTCGGTTCGTTCCGTCCGGCGGCCGTTCCAGGCGTGGGCCGCCCGGTCCTGCGTCCCCAGGTAGGCCTCGGTCTCCACCAGGCGGAGGACCAGGCGCCCGGAGTCCTCCTCCCGGACCAGCCACCGGCCCAGGAGATCCGGCGCCACCTCTTCCGCCCGACGGTCGTAGAAGGAACGGGGCAGGGGGGAGAGAGGGTCGGTCACGAAGCGCTTCCCGCCTCTTCGGCCGCCGGCCCTCCGTGGCCCTCGCCCCGAGCTCCGGCTCCGGCCGGTGAGAGATCTATCGAGGCCGCGGGATCGGAGAACGGCTCTCTGTCGGGCGAAACGAAGTGACCGAAGCAGTGTTCGGAGTAGATCCCGCCTTGGAGCCCTTCGATCGTTCGTACGGGAACTGTGACCGCCATGGTCGAGGGTGCCCGTCCGGCTCAGGTCAGTCGGACATGACCCGCCCGGAGGAGCTCCCGGACCACGAGGCGTCCCTCCAGGGGATCCATGGGGCTGATCTTCAGGATCGATCCCAGATCGTAGCTCCCGTCCATCCGGGAGAGCAGGAAGCCGGCCTTCGGGCTTACCTCCTCCCGGGCCAGCTCCTCCAGGGACCGGGTCAGCTCCGGGGTCGCCGAGGCCACGATCCCCTCCTCCTCCAATCTCCGGAGGATCGAGTTTTCGCCCCGCTCCCGGATCTCCTTCACCCGGGAATTGTCCGGTTCCAGGCTCTCCGCCGCCTTCAGATGTCGGAGGGCCTTCTGGAGGCGGCCCTCCTCCAGGTGCTCCATCCCCCGGGAGGCGAGGCCTTCGGCGTCCAAGGGACCGGTCTCCAGTTCTGCCGTCTCCTCCCGGCCCGATCGGGGGCGCACGACCTTCAGGTGTCCCTCCGAGATCAGGGGATAGAGGACCTGGGAGACGTGATGCTCACCGGCATGGGCCTCCAGGGCGATCTCCTCGATGGTCCGGACGTCGTCGACGGTCCGGAGGATGCGGCGCTCCCCTTCGTCCCGTCGCGGATCTCGGATCAGCTCCGACCAGTCCTCGTCGGAGAGGATCACCGGGACCGAGTGCTTGGAGGGGATGGCGGAGCGGACCCGATTCCGTCGGTCGAGGCGACGGCCGGCCTCCCGGATGATCCCTTCCACGTCGAGGGAGATCGGCACCATGTCGTACTCCGGGAGATCGTCGTCGAGGAAACGGAACTCCCCCTCCTCCCAGGTGAAGAGGTCGTAGATCCCCTCCTCGGCCTTCCGCCGGAGCATCTCGTTCAGGTCGCTCTCGGAGATCAGGCCCAGGTCGACCAGGATCCGCCCCAGCAGGGCCTTTTCCTCTTCCTGCCGGGAGATGGCGGTGGCGAGCTGGTCCTCGTCGATGTACCCCTCCCGGACCAGGAAGTGTCCCAGGTACTCCTTGGGGTCCGAAGAGGCGGCGGAGATGATCTTCCCCTCCCGGAAGTAGATCTGCTTGGCCGTCTCCTGGTTCACGACGACCAGGGTCCCGGTCTTGCTGCCCCGGGAGAGCCACTGGAGGAGCTCCGAGAGCTCCATGGTGTCGAGGTTGCCGGTGATACCCATGGAGAGTTCCGGTCGGGAGGATCGATCCCGACCAGGGAAGAGTATACGGGGTCGTCCTCCGGTGCTTTGGGTTGCGAGGAGGCTAAGCCAGGCTAGGCGAAGCCGGTCATCCCGTGGCCCAAATCGCTCATTTCGGCGGTCTCGATGGACATTTCATGCTGAAATCCGGACGACTCATCGAATCCGCTCCCCGAGGCTGGGAGCGGTCCGAGCCGGAGCTCGACCCTCAGTCCCGGGCCCGGGTGGTGCCCCGCTGGCCCTGGTAGTGGCTGCCGGAGCCGGGATCCCCGTAGGCGACCTCGGGCTCCTCCTCCAGGGCCATGAAGATGAGCTGGGCGATCCGGGTGTCGGCCTCCAGGACGAAGGGGGTGGGGCCGAGGTTCTGGAGCTCGAGGGTGATGTTGCCCTCGAAGCCGGGGTCACACCAGCCGGCCAGGGAGTGGTTGATCCAGAGGCGACCGAAGGTGGATTTCAGCTTCAGGTCGCAGGCCACGTCCCGGGGGATCCGCACGTACTCCAGGGTCGAGGCCAGGACCACCTCCCCGGGGAAGAGCTTGATGCTCTCCGCGGTGAGCTCCTCCGGGTCCCGGGTGGGGCAGATCCAGTGGTCCGAGAGCCGGACGTCGTAGCTGGCGGCGTTGACCTGCTCCGGGGTGAAGGGGTCGACTCCCCCCTCCTGGCCCCACCGGTGAATCCATCGGTCCGGCTTGATCATCGTGGGTCCGGGGTTCAGCGGAAATGGACCGGGGACGTCATATCCTCTCGGTGGATGGTGTCCACGAAGCGGATGATGTTCCGGGAGAGGGACATGAACAGCGTCGTGCAGCGGGTTCCGGCCCCGAAGGGTTTCACCCCCCTGAGGAGCTCTCCGTCGGTCACACCGGTGGCCGAGAAGAGGATCTGGTCCCCGGGGGCGAGGTCCTCGGTGACGTAGACTCGATCCACGTCCTCCACCCCCTCCTCCTCCAGCCGGCGACGCTGCTCCTCGTTCCGGGGAGAGAGGCGGGCCTGGATCTCCCCTCCCAGGCAGCGCAGCGCCGCGGCGGTGAGGATCCCCTCGGGAGCCCCGCCGATGCCCATGACGGCGTGGACCCCGGTGCCCCGGACGGCGGCGGCGATCCCCGCCGAGAGATCCCCGTCCCCGATGAGCCGGATCCGGGCCCCGGCGCTCCGGATGTCGGAGATGAGCTGCCGGTGCCGATCCCGATCCAGGACCACGATGGTGAGGTCCTCCACGTCCCGGTGGAAGGCGTCGGCGATCTTCCGGAGATTCTCGGACACCGGGGCGTCGATATGGATGGTTCCCCGGGCGGTGGGACCGACCACGATCTTCGCCATGTAGATGTCCGGGGCATGGAGGAGCCCTCCCCGCTCGGCGGCGGCCAGGACCGCCATCGCCCCCGGAGCCCCGGTGGCGCAGAGATTCGTTCCTTCGAGGGGATCGACGGCGATGTCCACTCCCAGACCCTCGCTGGAGCCGGCCAGGGTCCCTACCCCCTCGCCGACGGCGAGCATCGGCGCCTCGTCCCGCTCGCCCTCTCCGATGACGATCTTGCCGGCGATGGGGAGGGTGTCCAGCTCGTTCCGCATCGCCTCCACCGCCAGGCGATCCGAAGCCTCCCGGTCTCCCCGGCCCATGGTGGTGGCGGCGGCCCTGGCCGCCCGCTCGCTCACCCGGATGAAGTCCTGCTCCAGGACCCGGTCCAGGTCCTTCATCGGGCCCCGACGGTGGTGGGGGTCGGATTCGTCGTCTCGTCCCGGGTCCGGGGGGCGTTGAAGGCCGGGATCCCGGTGATGGCCTGTCCGATGACCAGGCCGTGGATGTCGTGAGTCCCCTCGTAGGTGTAGACGCTCTCGATGTTCATCATGTGACGCATGACGGGGTAGTCGTCCACGATCCCGTTGGCCCCCAGGACCTCCCGGGCCAGCTTGGCGCACTCCCGGGCCACCCAGACGTTGTTCCGCTTGCCCAGGGAGACGTGATAGTGCTTGGCCCGTCCCTGGTTCTTGAGCTGACCGATCTGCAAGGCCAGGAGCTGTCCCTTGGTGATCTCGGAGATCATCCAGACCAGCTTCTCCTGGACGAGCTGGTGGGCGGCGATGGGCTGGCCGTTGAACTGGATCCGCTCCTTCGCGTACTCGAGCGCCGTGTGGTAACACTCCATGGCTGCTCCCAGAGCCCCCCAGGAGATCCCGTACCGGGCCTGGGTCAGGCACATGAGGGCGTTCTTGAGCCCCGTCGTCTCCGGAAGGATCGCGTCGTGGGGGATCTCGCAGTCCTGGAAGGCGAGCTCGGACGTCACGGAGGCCCGGAGCGAGAACTTCCCGTGCTGGTCGGTGGCGGAGTATCCGGGGGTGCCCTCTTCCACCAGGAAGCCCCGGATCCCCTCGTCGGTCTGGGCCCAGACCACGGACACGTCGGCCAGGGTCCCGTTCGTGATCCACTGTTTGGCGCCGTTCAGGACCCAGCCGGAGTCGGTCCGCTCCGCCGTGGTTCGCATCGCTCCCGGGTTGGAGCCGAAATCGGGCTCGGTGAGCCCGAAGCAGCCGATCGCTTCTCCCGAGGCCAAGGGCGGAATCCATCGATCCTTCTGCGCCTGGGAGCCGAAGGCGTAGATCGGGTACATCACCAGGGCGCTCTGGACGGAGACGAAGCTCCTCAATCCCGAGTCTCCCCGCTCGAGCTCCTGCATGATCAGCCCGTAGGACACCTCGTCCAAGCCCGGCAGATCGTACTCGTCGATGTTGGCTCCGAAGAGGTTCATTTCCCCCATCTCGGGCACCAGCTCCATGGGAAAGGTGGCGTTCCGGTGATGCTCCTCGATTACGGGCAGGAACTTCTCGTCCACGAACTGACGGACGCTGTCGCGGACGAGGCGGGCCTCCTCGGAAAGGAGGGAATCGAATTCGATGAAATCGACGCCGTGGAACGAGCTCACGGTGTCTCTCCTCGCTGGGTGTCTCGGACGGGAGTCATTCGAAGGGAACGGATCTTCGAGGGGAACGGATCGGAGTGTCGGACGGGACGCGTCGATCGCCCCGGACGAATCGTAACACGGAAACCCGGCCCGCCTCCTTGAGGCTCTCGACCCTTCGACGTGAGCTCGGGTGGAGCGAGCTCATCGGCTCGGGACGGGTCTCCGCTACCGCTTACGCCGGGCCCGGTAGGAGCGGAGCATCATCAGGGCGCTACGGATCCGGGACATCTTCCGGTTTCGCTTCTGGAGGGCCTTCGTGTCCTGGAGGTCCGGCTGCTCGGCCCGGACCTCCCGGAGGAGCTTCTCCATCTGGAAGGAGAGCTTGTCCATCTCCTGGGGCTTCATGCGCTGGAAGGTTCGCTCCGTGACCAGGATGTAGCCCTCGGAGATCTGCTTCGACATGGCGTAGGCGCTGCCGCCCATGACGTTGCCCATGGAGAAGATCTTACACGGTTCGCGGCCGGTACACGCGCGGGAGGCCCCGAACACGCTGCTCCGAGGCGTCTGGCTTCCGATGTGGCTCCGGAGAGCCGAGGGCGACTACCGGATCCTCCATCGGAGCGTCACCGAGAGAGCCAGTCCACCGAGATCGTCCTCCTCGAAGAAATCGCTGGCCCCGCCGGCTCCGGCGGCGTCCGGGATCGAGGAGTAGATCGCTTCCCCGCCGATGCCCCAGCGGTCCCCGGTGCGCTCCAGGGAGAGGAGGAGGTGGCCGCCGGGATCGGTGCTCGAGTCGGAGCCGGAAGGACCGCTCTCCTCCCATCGGAGCAGGGTGGCACCGCCGCCGACCACGAAACGCCAGGGCGTGTCGGGCCCGACCAGGAAGCCGGCCGAGACGTGGATCGGCGCGTAGGTGAGAGTCGTCTCGATCCCGGTCGGTCTGGGAGGATCGGTCAGGAGGACCTGCTCTCCGTCGATCTCTCCGTACTCGGCGGAGATCCGGGCCAGCCAGCGGGACGCGAACCGAAGCTCGAGATCCGCCCCGGCCAGGGGGAGGGGGTCGCCGAAGACGGCGTCGTAGCTGTCTCCGGAGTTGATCATCTCGAAGGCTCCCAGACGGAGGCCCAGGCGGACCTGGAGGGGGACGGCCTCCTCTTTCTGTCCGAGCTCCTCGAGGGGTTCGGCGTCCTGGGCATTGGCCGGGGCGGCGAGGGGCAGCAGGAGAAGCGACGACAGGAGACCGGCAGCCGGGATTCCCCATCCCCTCCGGCGAGTTTCTCCGGGAGCCTCCACGTTCGATTCCGTCATCGGTTGAATCCCACTCCCCGGTGGGCCCCGAGGGCGTCGATCTCCCCGGACCCGAAGTCGGTGTCGAATCCCAGAGGGCCCCGGTCCCGAGCCGTGTCCCGGAGGAGGATCCGGATCGCCTCCGGGTCCTGGACCCCCAGGGAGGTGAGGAGAGCGGCCACCCCGGAGGCCTGGGGCGCGGCGAAGGAGGTACCCGTGGCCCAGAAGTGCGCGTAGATCGTCCTCCCGTCGGGCTCGATCAGGAAGCTGGGAGCCAGGACACCGTCCCGGATCTCCCCGTCGACGAGCTCGTTGTCTCCGCCGCCGGGGGCCACGAAGTCCAGGGAGGTGCCGTGGTTCGAATAGGCGGCCCGGTCGCCGGCGAAGTTCGTGGCCCCCACGGCCAGGACGTCCGGATAGCGAGCGGGGAACGTCACGTCTCCGGCGAACTCGTCGTCCTCTGCCTCGTTGCCGGCGGCGGCCACCAGGACGACTCCTGCCGCGGCGGCTCGCTCCACCGCCTCCCGGAGCGGCGTGCTCCCCTCGTCGCCTCCCAGGCTCATGTTGATCACGTCGGCGCCGGAGTCCACGGCCAGCTCGATGGCCTCGGCCACGTGGCTGAAGGCCCCGAAGCCGTCGAGTCCCAGGACCCGGTAGGGGACGATGGTCACCCGGGGGGCGATCCCCACCCCTCCGGTCCCGTTCCCTGCGACGGCGGCGATCTGAGCGGCGACGAAGGTCCCGTGGCCGAAACGAGGGCCGCCGGGTTCATCCGGGTCGACGACGCTGCCCTCGTCGAAGGCCCGGGTATCACCGTCGACGAAATCGAATCCCGGGAGGAAGGTGGTGCTCCCGAGATCGATGCCCCGGCGGACGGGGAAGTCCGAGCCGAGGCCGAAGGCGACCCCGGTGTCCAGGACCGCCACCACGACACCCCTTCCCCGGGGTGGATTGTGGTCGAGGGCGTCCAGAAGTCGGATGCGCTCGTGATGCCACTGGAGCGGGAGGAGGGGATCGTCGAAGGTGGCGGCTCCGGCCATCGATCGCACCAACGCACGACATCGGCGATCGGGCTCGGCCCAGAGGACTCCGGGTTCCCCGGCCAGAGTCTCCGCGACCCGGGCCGGATCGGCACCGGCCGGAAGCTCCACCCGGGAGAAGTCGGAGAATCGGGCGTCGAGGAACCCGAGCCCCCCCGACCTCCGGACCTTCCGGGCCCGCTCCCCGGGCGAGAGCGAGGGAGCGAACCGGACGACCACCCGGGTAGGGGGAGGAAGCTCGGTGGCGGCCCGGAGAGGGATCGGTCGGAGCTGAGTGGCGGGGGGAGACGGCGAGGGGACTCGACTCCCCGGTGGACCCGAGGCGGTGGGATCGTCGGGAGTCCGGATCCCGGGCCTCCGCGGTGTCTGGGCGACGGTCGGGGACCAGGATCCGAGGAGAAGACAGAGGGCCGAGACTCCGAGGAGTCGTCGCATGAGAGACATCGTACCCTCTTGGGATACCATCGAGCTCCGGCCCCCGGGAACTCCGGGGCGCAACGCACGATCGAACACTCCCGGAGCATCTGCATGAGCGTGTCGTATCCCTATCGCAAGATCCTCGTCCCTCTGGACTTCTCCGAGGACTCCCGACGGGCCTTCGACCACGGCTCGGCCCTGGCGGAGGCGGCGGGAGCCGATCTGGTTCTCCTCACCGTCATCGAAGACTCGTTCCCCTATCCCGAGCTCTTCGCCTGGGACCATCCGGACGAGGAGTTCTACCGCTCTCTCCGGACCCGGGCACTGGAGCGGATGCAAGAGTTCCTGGAGGGAACGGGAGAGGAACCGAGGGCGGAGAAGATCGTGGTCCGGGGACATCCCCGGGGGGAGATCGTCGCCGTGGCCGAGGACATCGGGGCCGACTGTATCGTCATGGCCCGGCACGGCAGTGGCGGCATCAAGAACGCCCTGATGGGGAGCACCACCGAGGGCGTGCTCCGGGCCGCCCACTGCCCGGTGGTGGTCCTTCCGGCCCCTGACGGGTCGGCCCGGAGCTGATGCTCGAGCTCCTGCGTCTTTACGGCCCCCCGGTCCTGGCCGTCCTCGGAGCTCTGGCGGTGGATCGGGTGAGCGAGGCCCGGGGATTGACACCGCCGGGGTTCCGCACAGGCTGGCGCCGGGGAATCGCCGGCGCGATCCTGGCCGGGATCTTCTGGATGACGATCTTCTTCCCGTTGAGCCAGGTCGGCGTCGCCCCGCCCATCGATCTGGAGTCCGTGCACCGGCTCGAGCTCTTCGGTGTCCACGGGCTCCTGCTGCTGGCTCTCCTGGCCTGGTTCCTCCTGGGGTACGCGGGGGTGGAGACGGAGGAGGGCCCGATCCCGCTGCTCGGTCGTCAGCTCGGGATGACCTCCCGGTCTCCCGCCCGGGAGCTGGGGGTCGGTCTCGTGGCGGGGCTGTCGACCTGGCCGATGCTCCTGGTGGTGGTGAGCCTCACCCTGGTGATCCTCGTCTCCCTCGGGGCCGAGGAGGTGATCCCCCGGGAGCCACCGGAGCTCGTGGTCTGGATCGCGGCTCTCCCGGTGGGGTGGAAGCTGGCCATCGCCGCCTCCGCCGGCCTGGTGGAAGAGCTCTTCTTTCGGGGCTTTCTCCAGCCCCGGGTGGGGATCGCCCTGTCCACCCTCCTCTTCGTCCTCGCCCACACCACCTACGACCAGCCGTTCATGCTGGTGGGGATCACCCTGCTGTCCCTGCTGTTCGCGGGGCTGGTCTGGTGGCGTCAGAACGTCTGGTCGGCGGTCTTCGCCCATTTCCTCTTCGACGCCGTCCAGCTCCTCTTCGTGATCCCCTGGGCGCTGAAGAGCTCCGGCGGTTCGGGGATGGAGCTCCTCGGGAGTCTCTGAGACGACCCGGGTCGGGCTAGGAAAACGACTCCACGGCCTCGTCCTCGTCGTCGTAGATCTCGAAGACCGTGATCAGCTGCGTGATCTGGAGGATGTCCGTCACCTTGCTCGGGAGATTCACGAGCTTCAGCACGCCGTCCCGATTCGTGACCGTGGTGTAGGCGCTCACGAGCTCGCCGACCCCGGCCGAGTCGATGGTGGTGACCCCCTCCATGTTGAGGAGGATCTTTTTCGATCCGGCGGCCAGGGCGGTCTGGACCGCGTCCCGGACCGCCACGTCCCCGACTCCGATCGTGATCTTCCCCTGCAGGTCGAGGATCTTGACGTCTCCGTGTTCCCTCTGTCGAATGTTCATCCTGTGTCCTCCTCCGTTCGCGCGAAATCCTCCTCCGACGAGATCTGCTTCCGGAGCACCACCTCGGTACCCCGGTCGTCGTCGAATCGAAACTCCACGTCGTCCATGAGCTTTCGCATGTAGAAGATGCCTCTTCCGCTGGGGCGGAGCAGGTTCTCCGGGGCCAGGGGATCGGAGAGCTCGTCGGGATCGAATCCGGGCCCCTTGTCCCGGACCCGGACGATGACCTCACCGTCCTCCACCGTGGCCTCGACGCGGATCCGCTCCTCCTCTTCGCGGCTTCCGTGCTTGACCGCGTTCGCGATTGCCTCCCGGACCGCCAGACCGACCCAGTGTCGGGTCTCTCCGTTCAGCTCGGCCTGCTTCAGGAGGTCGTCCACTACCGCCAACACGAGCTCGATACTCTCGAAACGAGAGACGACCGTGAGGTGGGCGTGGGGAGCGACCTTTTCCATGGGAGGCGAGGCGGGAGTGTAGCAGAACGGATGGGGGCCCGTTCTGTCCGGACCCCTGTCGCGCGGTCCGAGGAGAGCGGGTCGTCCTCGGCCGCCCGCGGTCGCCGCGACAACCGTGGAGATGCCGATGACCCTCCGGAGAGAGTCGCAGCCTCAGGTTCGCCCCGACCCGCGCCACGGGTCCCCCGGCCTGCCAGCGCTGCCAGATCCGAGGCCGTGGTGGATGCCCCATGAAGCCTCCAGGCTAGACTCTCGTCGATGAGGTGCATCCCCCGAAGCGTGCGGAGCGACCGCCGAATGCTGATGCTGGTGCTCTTCGGAGGGCTCTTGGTGGGAGGCGCGGGAAGAGCTCCGACCGGGGTGAAGCCGGTGGTGGATCCAGAGAAGGTGTGTTGGTCCCGGCTCGACCTGGTGGCGTCGAAATTCGGGCTCAGCCTGAAGGCTTCGGTCTCCCGGAACCGACTCTCCCCCGGGGAGGCTCGGGGAGAGCTCCTGGAGCCGGAGGGGAAGTGGGTGGGGATCGCTCCCGGGGGACCGACCGAGAGGCTCGAGCTCTCCACGTCGTTCCTGAACCGACATTCGGAGTCGATCCTCCTGTTCGACCCGGCGGATGGAACCACCTTCCAGCGGAAGGTCGTGGAGACCGGGGGGCGGAGCCGGTACAAGGTGATCCGATTCGCCGAAGAGGGGATCGTCACCCGACGGCGAAGCCCCCGGAACGAGGCCGAGGAGGACCTCCATCCCCGCCGCTGGTCCGAGGCTCGACAGGAGACCGATCCCTATCCTCCGGGCGTGCATCGGGTCGTCGAGCCCAGCGTTCTCTTCTACCTCGTCTCGGGCCTGGATCTCGAGGATCGGGACCTGGAGCTCGAGGTGCCGTTCTACACCCACAACGAGATCCACCGGGCCCGGCTGCGCCTGGAAGAGCTCCAGCGCCTTCGGGTGGATTTCGAGGTCCGGAGCTCCCGGGGCAAGAGACGAGTCGAGGGGCCCCGCACCGTCCGTCGGATCACGGTCCGGCCGATCCCGATGGACGGGAGGAAGGGGAAGCTCGAGTTCATCGGTCTGGAGGGAGAGGTGGAGCTCTTCGTGGACGCCGAGTACCGGGTTCCGGTCCTGGTCCGGGGCCGGGTGGAGCTCGTCGGCCGGGTGGAGGTCCGGCTTCGAGGCCTGCGTCAGCCGTGAGGGAGGATTCGGACCGGTCGACCGATCGGTCCGGGGCCGTCTCCCTCTGGCTCTTCTTCACCGTCCTCTACCTGCTGATGACCGGCGGCCACGTCTACTCCCCCGACGCCCTGGTCATGGCCCGCACGACGGAGAGCATGGTGGAGCGGGGCGAGCTGGCGGTTCCGGATCCGGGCTATCCGGAGGGCTTCCTGACCACAGGTCGGGACGGGCGCTCGTACGCGAAGTACGGCCTGGGAATGCCCCTGGTCGGAGCACCCTTCTTCGCCGCCGGGAAGGGGCTGGGGCTCCTGGCCACGCCGGAGACGACCGAGAAGCTCTTCTCGGGACCCCGATTTCTCTGGTACGACCCCCGGGTCCCGGAGGAGAGCTGGCCCCTTTTCGGGCTCTCCCTCACCGCGGCTCCCCTGGCGGCGGGAGTGGTGGCCCTGATCTTCCTGCTGGCCGTGGAGATCGGATACGGGAGACGGGCCGGCCTCGTCCTGGCCGCCGTCGTGGGTCTCGCCACGCCGCTCCTGGTCTACGCCAAGACCTTCTTTTCCGAGCCCCTGTCGGCCCTCGGTCTCGTCCTGGCCGCCCTGGCGGGAGTGCGCTGGCTCCGCCGACGGGAGTCCGGGGC
>JAWVZJ010000009.1:0-21600 GCA_033722255.1 Thermoanaerobaculia bacterium
AGAGCGGCAGCGAGCTCTGGGCCAGATAGCCGGATTTTCCGGTGTGGACCCTGGTGTGGAAGTCTTCCTTCGTCCTCACCGTGACCGCGGCCCCGAGCCCGCTCCGGTTCGATGTCGATCCCCGGAGATCGATCTTCACCCAGGAGGATTCCGCTCCCTTCAGAGGCTCGTTCACCAGGACCTGGGGAGCGGAGTGGAACTCGTTCGTCACCACGTCCAGGTCCCCGTCGCCCTCGAGATCGAAGGCCACGGAAGAGCGGGAGCCCAGGGCCCCCAGGACCTGGATCTCGCCGGACCGGCCCTCGCAGTAGCTCTCGTCCTTCTCGGCTCCCGAGCAGTCGGCCACGAACCACGGCGTGTACGTCCGGCCCCCCTTCCGGGGCTCCAACCCGACCGGGAACGCCACGTCGACGAATCGGCCTCCCACATTCCACAGGAGCGAGTTCGGCTGATACCGCCACGGATAGTTCATGCTCGTGGTGACGAACAGGTCTTCCAGCCCGTCGGCGTCGAAGTCCGCCGCGCTGACGCCCCAGGGCCAGTAGAGCTCGACCCCGGCCTGGTCCGAGATCTCCTTCCAGGGCCCTTCCGCCGTCTGCCGGTAGAGGGCGTTCCCGAAGAGGTTGTCCCCGCCTCCCTGGAGGTGGGCCTCGCTCCACTGCATGTCCGACTTCTTCCCCTCGTCCTTCCAGCCCACCTTCTTGCTCATGTCCGAGTGCATGTCGGTCAGATAGAGATCGAAGGCTCCGTCGGCGTCGGCGTCGACCAGGGTGATGCCCATCGTTCCCCAGGGGGTCTTCGGAAAGAAGCGGTCGGTCGCCTCCACGAACTCCTTTCCCTCCCGGTTCAGCCAGAGCCGGTCGTCCCCCTGCATGTTCGGCAGGTAGAGGTCGATCCATCCGTCGTCGTCGAAGTCCGCCGCGATCGCGTCCCCGGTCCAGCCGTCGTCCACCAGCCCCACGGATCGCGACACCTCCTCGAACCGATTGTCGCCGAGGTTGCGGAAGAGGAGACTGCGCTCGAACCGCTCGGGGAACAGATGTCCGGAGAACGCCTCCCTCAGCCCCACGAAGTAGCCGCCGCGCCCCTGGCCGATCGTCGTGTATCGACCCACGTTGGAGACGAAGAGGTCGAGGAGGCCGTCCCGGTCGTAGTCGAGCCAGAGCGCACCGGAGGAGTGTCCCCGATGACCCAGCCCCGAGGATTCGGTGGCGTCCCGGAACTCCCCCTTCCCGAGGTTCTCGAAAAAGAGATTGCCCTGGTTCACGGTGGTCACGTAGAGGTCGGCGTCCCCGTCGTTGTCGCTGTCGCCGAAGGCGGCCGCGACGCTGATCCTGTCGTCCACGCCGACTCCCGCCCGGTCGGTGATCTCCTCGAAGGTCCCGTCCCCCAGGTTGCGCCAGAGCTCGTTGCCGCCGAGCTGGGTCAGGAAGTACAGATCGATCCGGTCGTCGCCGTCCACGTCGGCGGCGGCGATCCCGTTGCCGTGGTCGTAGTGGACCATCTTGTAGTGCTTCCCCGCGTCGTCCACGATCCGGTGGACGAATTCGATCCCGCTCTCCTCGACCCGGTTCTCCAACCGGAATCCGGGCGTGCGACCCACGGCCTCGAGCTTCCTTTCCTGGGCCGCGGCTCTCCGCTCCAGGATCTCCTCCTCCTGGGGAGGGGGTACGGGGACGGTGGGCATCTCCGGGGGCTCGTCCTGGGCCTGGAGAGAACCGAGGCTCGCCAGGAACAGCCAGCAGGCGACGGCGGACGAGAGTCGAAGCATGGGAAATCCTTTCCGGAGAATCGGACGGGCCGGGGATCCTCTTCGCTCCGGCGGCGTGGTCCGCCAGCGGCGGGATCGAACAGACCCGGAACCCATCGAGAGGTTCGCTCGAAACCCGATTTTAGCAGCCCCGCATGCACCTCGCGTTGCTCGGCGCACTCATGAGGATGAAAATCGAACGATGGTCGAGTCGATGGTCCGGGGCCGGCCCTCCGGGTCCGAGAGCGGGCCCGTCAGGGGACGGCGCGGGCTATGAGAACTTTGACCGTCGGCCCGCGCCTGTGCACGTCTGCGCGCCGGTCCCTGGGACGACCCACGTCCTGCCGAACGCGGGTACCCCGGAGGACTCTGAGTTACTCTGAGCCACCACGATGCACCGTTTCGTCTCCTTGCTTTGCCTGTCCCTCCTGGCGGGGCCGGGGCTCGGACGAGCGCCCCGAGCCGCCGACCTGGACTGGACGGAGGTCGAGACGGCGCATCTCCGACTCTACAGCTCGGTCCGGGACGCCAAGACCCGGGAGGTGGCCGAGGGTCTCGGGCTCCTCCGGGACACGTTGGAAGCCCTGTTCCCCCGGATGGGGATGGAGACGGCATCGGAGCACCCGGAGCGATCGGCTTCCCCGGAGGATCGACCGACGGTGTTTCTCTTCGAAGACCAGCGAGCCTACCGCCCCTACGGCAGGGTCCTGGGCTCTGAGGACGAGAGGATTCGGGGGCACCTGGTGGCTCATCCCCTGGGAGACTTCGTCGTCCTGGACGCCTATCCCCCGGAGGGTGCCTCGTCCCTGCCGGTGGCGTACCACGAGATGACGCACGCGTTCCTGGAAAGCCGCTACCCGGCGGTACCGAGCTGGCTCCACGAGGGATTGGCCGAGTACTTCTCCACCTTCCAGGCCCTGGGAGACGAGGTCCAGGTGGGCGTCCCCCATGCCGAGCACGTCCGGTCCCTCCGCCGGCGGCGATTCACTCCGTGGGAGGAGATCCTCTCCACCGGGGAGGCGCCCCGGGGGAACGGCGCCGAGAGCTTCTACGCCCAGAGCTGGCTCCTGGTCCACTTCCTCCGCCACCGAGAGGACGGGGCGGCGGGAGACCTGCAACGCTACCTGGAGGCCCTTGCCGCCGAGCAGGATCCCGGCGAGGCGTTCCGAAGGACATTCGGCCTCGATCCCTCGTCGCTGGAGACGCCGCTGCGGCGCTACCTGCACCGATCCCGCTTCGAGATGACGGATATCTCCCGGGAGAGGTTGCCGACACCCTCGAGGATCGCGATCCGCCCTGCTCCTCCAGGGGAGGTCCTCTACCGGTTGGGCCTCCTCCTCACCTCGACCGGGGACGCCGAGGACGCCGCCTCCGACCACTTCCGAGAGGCGATCCGTCGGGGGGATCCGGACGCCCGGGCGGGCTTGGGCCATCTCCTGGAAGAGCGTGATCCGGCGGCGGCGGAGAGGGAGTACCGGGCGGCGATCGCCTCCGGCCCCGATGATCCCCTCACCTTCCACCTCTACGGCCGCTGGCTGGTCCGGCGGCTCCGGGGCGAGGTCCCCGGTCCCACGCCGGAGCTGGCGACGGTCCGACGGGTCCTGGAACGGGGGCTCGAGCTGGACCCCGGGGAGCCCCGACTCCGAAGCCTCCTGGGCACGACCTGGCTCTTCGACGACGGACCCTTCGACGAGGGGATCCGATACCTCCGGGCTGCCCGCCGGGCCCGCCCGGGCCACCCAGCCACCCTCTTCAACCTGGCCATGCTCTACCGGAAAGCCGGGCGGCTCGAGGAGGCGGAGAACCTGGCGGAGGGACCCCTGGCCGCCGCCGACCCCGAGCTCGCCGAACGTGCGACCCGGGAGCTCCGGCGCAAGAGGCTCGAGCTCCGGGTGAACGAGGCCCTCCGAAACCGTCGGCCGGAGGAGGCCCGCCGTCTGGTTCGGGAGGCCGGGACCCGGGGCGCCGAGCTCCGGAGCGGAGAGCTGGACCGATGGCTCGAGCGGATCGATGTCCAGGCCCGGCACCAGAGAGAGGCCGCGATCTACAACGAGGCGGTCACCTACGCCAACTTCGGCGAGTGGGGGGAGGTAGTGGAGATCCTCCGACCCCTGGTGGAGGAGGGGACCGTCCCGGAGGTGGTCGCGGCGGCCCGGAAGCTCCTGGCCGAAGCGGAGCACAAGGACGACTGAGGACTCGGGCTCGGCCCGGCGTCCGCTCCGTCCGGATCGATGGGGACACCGCTCGCACAGAACCGATGAGGCGGAGCTGGACCCTCCAGAGCCTTCGACCCGACGACGATCGCCGTTCGAACCCCGATCTCCGGCTTCCTGGCTATCATCGGCTTCCATGACCATGGACACCGCCGACGTCGTCATCTGCGGAGCGGGGATCTGCGGCATCTCCCTGGCCCACGAGCTGACGGTGCGTCGGGGGATCGACGACGTGATCCTGGTGGACGAGCGCCCTCCCCTCTCGCTGACCAGCGACAAGTCCACCGAGTGCTACCGGAACTGGTGGCCGGGTCCGGGCACGGAGTTGGTCCGGGTCATGAACCGGAGCATCGACCGGATCGAAGAGCTGGCCCGGGAGACCGGGAACGCCTTCCACCTCGAGCCCCGGGGCTACGCCTACTGCACCGGAACCGAGGAGGGGAAGCGCCGGATGGAGGCCTGGTCCCGGGAGATCGCGGATCTCGGAGCCGGAGAGCTCCGGATCCACCGGGGAGCGCCGACCGATCCGCCCCTTTTCGAGTCCCCGGAATCGGGAACCGCCGGCCGGCGGGGAGCCGATCTGATCCTCGATCCGGGGCTCCTTCGGCGTCGCTTCCCCGCCCTCACCCCGGAGGTGGCGGCGGGCGTCCTGGTGCGCCGGGCGGGATGGGTGGACGCCCAGCAGCTGGGCATGGTCCTGCTGGAACGGGCCCGGGAGGCCGGCGTCCGGCTGGTCTCGGGCAGGGTGGTGGACGTGGAGGTGGAAGGGGACCGCGTCCGGTCCGTGGCCCTGAACGGGGCCGAAGCCTCCATCGCCACCAGGCGATTCGTCAATGCCGCCGGACCCTTCGTCCCGGAGGTCTCCCGGATGGTGGGTGTGGAGCTCCCCGTCTTCCAGGAGCTCCACGGGAAGGTGACCTTCGACGACCACCTGGGCGTTCTCCCTCGGGATCTGCCGCTGATGATCTGGAACGATCCCATCCACCTCGAATGGACGGAGGAAGAGCGGCGGGAGCTGGCCGAAGACCCGGAGCTCTCCTGGCTGCTGGAGCCCCTGCCCGGGGGAGCGCATCTCCGCCCGGAAGGAGGCGGCGACAGCACCCGGATCCTGATGCTCTGGGCCTACCACACCCCTCCCACCGAGCTGGTCTTTCCGCCCCGGTTCGATCCCCTCTATCCCCAGGTGACTCTCCGGGGGCTGGCCCGGATGTTTCCGGACCTGGAGGTCTACTTCGAGAAGGGTCGCCGACCCTGGGTGGACGGCGGCTATTACTCGAAGACCCGGGAAAACCGCTTCCTGGCCGGTCCGATCGGTCCCCGGGGGAGCTACCTTCTCGGGGCCGTCTCGGGGTACGGGATCATGGTGTCCCAGGGCGCGGCGGAGCTGGTGGCCGACCACCTGGAAGGTCGGGAGCCCCCGAACTACGCCAGCGCCTTCCGGCTGGAACGCTACGACGACCCCGAATACCGGAAGCGCCTGGAGGAGATGACGGCGGGCCGGGGACAGCTCTGATCGGAGAGTCTCGGAATACTCCCCCGGGGACCGAAAGCGCCACTGCTTCCTGGGCATGGCCCCGAGACCTCCGAGAGTCTCTCCGTCTCGATCTCCTCGTCCGAGATCCGCCGGATCCGGACGCGGGGGCCGCGTCCGGGAGGCCGACGGCTTCGGGGCCGCATAAGATGGACGGCCCGATGGGATCTCGTCTGATCATCTCCGTCCTGGCCGGGCTGTCCACCCTGGTCATGGCATCCCGCCCAGCGGCCGCCGAAGTCCGGGACCCGGAGCCGATCTTCGTCGACCGGGCGACGGAGACGGGTCTGGTCTTCGAGCACTTCAACGGAGCCAGCGGCGAGCTCTACATGCCGGAGATGATGGGTCCGGGGGCGGCTCTCTTCGACTACGACGGCGACGGGGATCTCGACGTCTACCTGGTCCAGGGTCAGCACCTCGGACCCCGGGCGGACCCGGACCCGGACCTCACGGATCGCCTCTACCGCAACGATCTCGGACCGGGAGGGGTGGGGGGAGGACCCGAAGCCCGATTTCGCGACGTCACCGACCGGGCCGGGATCCGGGCCACGGTCTACGGAATGGGAGTGGTGGCCGGCGATACCGACGCCGACGGCTTCCCGGATCTCTACCTGGCCAATCTCGGTCCGAACCGCTTCCTCCGGAACCGGGGGGACGGGACGTTCGAGGACGTCACCGCCTCCGCCGGCTCCGGGCTCGACGATCGACGCTGGAGCATCGGCGGCTCCCTCTTCGATCCCGACCGGGACGGCGATTCGGACCTCTGGATCATCAACTACCTGGACTTCGGTTTCGGCCGGCACCGGAAGTGTCAGACCGTGACCGGGGCGCCGGACTACTGCGGCCCCTACGCCTACGAAGGAGAACCGGACCTCCTCTTCCGCAACCGGGGCGACGGGACCTTCGAGCCCGCGGGTTCCGAAGCCGGGATCGCCGACCGGCCGGGTGCGAGCCTGGGGGTGGTCACCGGAGACATCGACGGCGACCGATGGCCGGACGTCTACGTGGCCATCGACGACGAGCCGAACTACCTCTGGAGGAACCGGGGAGACGGAACCTTCACCGAGGAGGCCCTGCTGGCCGGTCTGGCCCTGAACCGGGAAGGGGAGCCCGAAGCCAGCATGGGGATCGACCTGGACGACGTGGACGACGACGGGGACCTGGACCTCTTCCTGACCCACCTGACCCAGGAGACGAACACCCTCTACCTGAACCAGGGCGACGGTCTCTTCCGGGACGCCACCGTGCCGTCGGGCCTCGGTCCCCCGAGCTGGAAACACACCGGCTTCGGCACGTCCCTCTTCGATTACGACAACGACGGCATCCTGGACATCCTGGTGGTCAACGGAGCGATCCGGATCATGCCCGAACAGATGGGAGACCCCGGTCTGCCGCTGAAGCAGCCCAAGCAGCTCTACCGTGGCCTCGGGGGTGGACAGTTCGAGGACCGGACCGACCGGGCCGGCCCCGTCTTCCAGATCCCGGAGGTGAGCCGGGGTGCGGCCTTCGGCGACGTGGACACGGACGGAGACCCGGACGTGGTGGTGGGGAACAACGGGACCCGGGCCCGGCTCCTGGTCAACCGGAGGGGCCAACGGAATCACTGGGTGGGAATCGAGCCCCTGGCGACGGCCCGGGGAGCGGTGGATCTCGGGACCCTGGCCTCGGTCCGAACCGGAGACCGAACCCGACGACGGCGGGTCCAGAGCGACGGCAGCTACGCCTCCACCAACGATCCCCGGGCCCTGGTGGGCCTGGGAGGGGAGGCCGGACCGGTGACGGTGGAGCTCCTCCGGCCCGACGGCCACCGAATCCGGCTCGCACCGGTTCCCTCCGACCGGTACTACCGGATCGTCCCCCGCTCCCGGGGAGAGCGATGATCGCCGACTGTCGAGCCCTCCGGGCCGGGCTCGGGATGATCCTCGCCCTCGTCCTGAGCGGGGCCGCGGCTCCGGACCTGCCACCCCTGCCGGAGCCTCCCCTGGAGGGGATGGAGAACGCCGTCCGGGAGCGCATCGAGGAGGCGAGGAGCGAGCTGGAAGCGCTCCTGGACCGTCCCGGGGCCGAGGACGAGGAGCTGGCCCGGGCCTACGGCACCCTGGGCGAGGTCACCTTCACCTACGGGCTGTACGAGACGGCCCGGGTGGCCCTCGAGAACGCCCTGAGGCTGGCCCCGGAGCGGCTCCGATGGCGGTATTTCCTCGCCGTGCTCCACGCCGACGACGGACGATTCCCGGAGGCAGCGGAGCTGCTGGAGGAGCTGGCTCGGAAGCCGGAGCCCTACGTACCGGCCCTGGTCCGGCTCGGACGCCTGAATCTCTCCCGGAACCGCCTCGACCAGGCGGAACGGTGGTTCCAGCGCGCCCTGGAGGAGGATCCGGGAGCGGTTGCCGCCCTCCACGGGCTGGGAATGATCGCCGCCGAGCGAGGGAACCATCGCCGAGCCGTCGAGACCCTGGAACGGGTCCTGGCGGCGCAGCCGTCGGCCACCTCCGTGCACTACCCCCTGGCCCTCGCCCTCCGGGCCCTGGGGGAGCGGGAGCGGGCCCGGAGCCATCTGGAGCTCCGGGGGTCCGGGGCCGTCGAGATCCAGGATCCCTGGGTCGATTCCCTCGCCTCTCACAGCGCCGGCTCGGGGATCCACATGCTGGCCGGAAACCGGGCCACCCACCTGGGCCGTCCCGCCGAGGCCGCCCAGGCCTTTCGACGGGCGGTGGAGGCGGCACCGGAGAATCTCCAGGCCCGGAAGGCCCTGGGGGCGGCCCTGGCCCGGAGCGGCCGACCCCAGGAGGCCCTCTCCGTCTACCGGGAGGTGCTGGTCCGAGATCCGGACAGCCCGGCCTCCCATCTCAACACCGGCATGCTCCTGGCCCGACAGGGGCAGCTCGCCGAAGCCAGGGATCACCTCCGCCGGGCCACGGAGCTCGCCCCCGACTATCTGAAGGCCTGGGTCAACCTGGCCGGAGTCCTCTCCGAGACCGGAGACCTGGAGGATGCCGCGGACGCTGCGGCCCGGGCCGCGGAGCTGGCTCCCGGGGATCCCGAGGTCCGGGCCCAACACGGGCTCCTCCTGGCCCGGACGGGTCGGCCGGAGGAGGCGACCCGGGAGCTGGAAGCGGCCCTGGATGCTTCCGGCGCCCTCCCTCCGGACCGAGACCGGTCGGTCCGACTGGAGCTGGCCCGGCTCCTGGGCCGCCAGGGCCGGTACGAAAGCGCGGCCAGGCGATACGCCGAGGTGCTGGAACGGGATCCGGCTCTAGAAGAGGCCTACTTCGGACGGGCCATGTCCCTCCTGCTCGCCCGGGAGGAAGCCGCGGCCCGGGAGACCCTGGACGAGGGGCTCGAGCGGCTCCCCGAGAGCCTCGCCCTGCGCCACGCCCTGGCTCGCCTCCTGGCCACGGCGACGGCGGCCGAGGTCCGGGACGGAGACCGGGCCCTGACCCTCGCCCGGCAGGTGATGCGAAGCCGCGCCACCCTGCCCCACGCCGAGACGGTGGCCATGGCCCTGGCCGAGCTCGGCCGCTTCGACGAGGCCGTCGCGTGGCAGGAGCGAGCCATCCAGGAGGCGCGGCGGATGGGGCGGGAGGAGGCTCTCCCGACCCTCACCCGAAGACTGCGACGGTTCGAGGCCGGAGAGCCGATCCGGGCTCCCTGGGGCTCCTGATCCTCCGATCCACCCGGGCGAGTCACGGCCCTTGCCCGGTGACCGGCCGGCCCCGGGAGCCGATCATCCCTTTTCCACCACCACCGGCACCGAGGCCGCGAGCTCTCCGACGTGGAGGATCAGTTCGTAGTCGCCCGGGGCCACCGAGCCGGTTCCAACCCTGGCCACGATCTGGGAGGGAATCCCCTCCGCCGCCTCCACCAGCTCGACGGAGACCGGCTCGGAGCTGCCGTCTCCCGCCACCAGCTCTCCGGTCACGGATCCGATCTCCGGGGGGAGGTTGAAGCCCAGGAGGGAGACCGTGGCCCCGCTGTCGGGATTCAGCACGGGGCGGGCCGCCGGCAGGAAGGGATCGTCCCCGAGCATGAAGGGGTAATCCCGCTCCCGGATCCCCTCCTCCAGGACCATCAGCCACTTCCCCCGGGGCTCGGCGATCATCGGCGGCGTCATCACCGCCTCCGCGCCGGGGGCGGGAACGTTCAGGGAGTAGGTCATCCGACTCGTCTGACCCGTGGCTGCGTTCCGCGCCAGGACCCGGAGGGCGTACTCTCCCGGAGGCAGATCCAGGCTTCCGAAGTACTTGAGCCCGGAGGTCTCGAGCACCGGCCGGACCTTCGCCAGCTCCAGGCCCAGGGTCTTGGAGAAGAAGTCCGCGACCCGACCGTTTCGATCGACGGCGTAGCCGTAGAGCTCCACCGCCGCCACGCCCTCCCTGGCTCCGACCAGGAGAGGTCTCCCGCTCAGCTCCACCAGGACCGGCACGTAGCATTCGTTCCCGGTCACCCTCACCGGAGCGGCGAAGACGCCGTGGACCATCTCGCCCCGATCCGGACCGTCGAGGACGGTCTCCGCCGCCTGGAGACGGCGGACCAGACCGGGCCTCTTCTCGAAGGGCTCGGGAGCGTAGTACCCCGGCCGGTGCACGAGGCGGGCGCCCTTCGGTCCTCCCACGAGCTCGACCTCGAGACGGTGGTATTCGCCGTCGAGCTCCAGATCCTCGGGCTGGAAGGCCAGGAGATAGACGACCTCCGTCCGGGAGAGGACCTCCGTGACCGCCTCGCCGAGATCGCTGAAATTGCTGAACAGCTCGCCACCCGTCTCGTTGGCCATGGTGAAGAGAGCGTCCTGTCGTCCCCGGGAGGTCGACGCGTCGTCCGCCCGGAGCCAGCCGATGTCCACCGCCTGGATCGCCGCGTCGGCACGACGGAACTCCTCCACCATCGTCTCGAGCATGGACATGGACGCACCGCTTCCGTAGAGCTCGTTGGTGTCGATTCGCCAGCGCTCGCCTCGGGCGGAGGCTTCCGCCAATGCGGCCCGGTCCGCGGTGTTCTCGGTGCCGAAGAAGACCGAGCTGTCCATCCCCTCGGAGAAGAGGACCACGTGCTTTCGACCGTCCACCGTGTTCAGGATCCTGGCCAGCTCCTGGAGGCTCCGGGTCATGGCCATCGCCCGGTTCCGGATCTCCTGCCGGGCCACCCGATCCATCCCCACCTGCAGGTCCCCCAGCTCTCCGGAGAGGATCTGGGCCAGCGCAGCGTCGCCCCGCTGGAGGCCCGGAGCGGTGCCCCCCTCCGTGGCTCCGCCATCGGAAGGTCTCGACTCGGCGATCACCAGGCCCAGGGGATCGGGCACGGCCTCGGGAACGTCGGCGAGACCGAGGCTGTCGATGGCCAGGGCCACCTGACTCCGGTCCGGGGAGAATCCCAGCACGAGATTGAGGCCCCTCATCTCGCTGTAGGTGGCCACGGCCACCAGATCCGATGGGTGGAGACTCTGGTTCACCATGTCCATGGCGGCGTGGCGGGCCCGGGCGATGGCCGAAGGGTCCGAGAGGGAGAGATCGAAAAGCAGGAGGATGTGCCTCCGGGCCGCCACGGGGATGCTCCCCGCCTCCCCTTCCGCCACCCGCTCGAGGCGGGCCCGGTCGATCACCTCGAAGCCGGTGATGGTCTGCTTCCGACGTCTGTCGACGATCTCGAAATTCTCCGCGGTCAGGCCCCGGACCGGGCGACCCCGAGCGTCGAGGACGTGGACCGGAACCTCCACCACCACCGTCTCGATGGTCTCCCCGGTGGGGGGCCTCTGCGCCCCTGGCGCAATGTCCGGGGAAGCGATGTCCGGGGAAAGAGCCAGACCGAAGACCAGGGCTAGGATCGGGCCGATCGTGGTGCGACGCATGGTGAAGCTTCTCCTTCCGATTCGTGAGGATCGCCGGATGATCTGGTGGGTTCCGAGGATCTCCCCGGCGGCGGCTCCCTCCCCCCTTCGTACCCCTCCGGATTCAGGTTCCGAGAACCGGAGGGATCCGAGAGGATCGTCTCTCTTCCGCCGAAGAATCTCGGGCCTCTCCAATCCCTTTACGCACGGAGGGCAGGGAATGTTGCCGAGCCGAGACCGCCGCCTCAGTTCAACACGTCGATCGGCACCGAGCTCCGACGCTGGATCCCCGTGGCCGGATCCGTGACCGCCACCTCGAGGACGTAGCCTCCGGGATCCAACCCCCGGGGCTGGAACCGGGCCAGGAACTTGTCCATCCCCGAGATGCCCGTGGCCGTCCGCTCCACCACCTCGAAGGAGCCCCCTTCCACGGGCTCTCCGCTCGCGGACCGGATCGTCGTCTCCACCTCCGGATCCTCCTCCCCGAGGTTGTAGGCCACCAGGCAGAGTCTCCCCTCGTCTCCCGGGGGGAGGCTCGGCCGGGCCGAGGGAACGTAGATCTCCCCGTTCACCGTGAAGGGATACACGACCGAGTCGCCCTGGGACCCCCTGTTCTCCCGGACCAGGATCCAGCGGGGATCCTCCTCGAAGAAGAAGGGGGGGAGGACCACCGGCTCCTCGGAGTCGAAGCCGGGGACGTCCACCTCCATGGAGGCGACCCCGGTCCGGCCCGTCTCCGCGTTCCGGACCAGCACCCGGACCAGATGGGCTCCGGCTCCGATCTCCAGGTGACCGTAGTACTTGATTCCGCCCTTCTCCAGCGAGTCTCGCCCTCCGGAGACGTCGAGGCCCACGACCTGGGTGAAGAAGTCGCGCATCCGTCCCTCGTCGTCGGTGACGTAGGTGTAGATCTCCACCGGGAGCTGCTCCTCCTCGTGCCCGACCAGGAGATCGCCGCCGTCCATCTCGATGATCACCGGGACGTAGGCGAGCTCCTTGCCGGTCCGGAACGGGGGAGCCAGCACCGAAACCTCGATGTCGCCCCGGGGAGCGGCGGCGGCGATCGAGTCTGCGGCCAGCAGGCTCTTCTCCAGGGGATGGAGCTCCTCGAAGGGCCGGGGCGTATGGTAGCCGGCCCGGTGGGAGATCTGTGTTCCCCGGGGGAGGTCCGCCTTCACCTCGAGCTTCCGGTAGGAGCCGTCCCGCTCCAGGTCGTCCGCCCGGAAGGTGAGGAGATAGGTCACGGAGGAGCTCTTCAGGATCCGGCCGAGCTGATGCTCGAAGTCGTTGGAGTTCTCCAACAACGAGCCCCCCGTCCCGTCGGCGAGGTAGAAGAGGACCTCCTGTCCCCTCTGCCGACCCTCGTCCGCCGGCATGTAGTCGGCTCGGAGCCCGGAGATGTCCACCGCCTGGACGACGGCGTCGGAGCGTCGGAAGGCCTGCATCATCTCTCGGACCTCGCCCTGGAGGGCACTGTTGCCGTAGATGTCGTCGGTGTCCACCATCCAGTACTGGCCCCGCTCCAGGTAGAACTGGTCCATCTTGGCCTGCTCGTTCAGCGGATCGGCGGCCCGGCCCAGGACCAGGGATCCGTCGAAGCCCTCGGAGAAGTAGACCACCTGCTTCCGACCCTCGACGCTCGCCAGGATCTTGGCGATCCCCTCCAGGCCGGACGCCCAGGCGCTGACCTTGCCCCGCTCGTAGGCCTTCTCCATCCGGCCCATGGTCCGCTCCAGGACGGTGAGGCGGTCCCGGATCACCTCCTCGATCCCCGCTTCCCTTCCGGCAGCGCCCCCTCCCGCCCCCACGTCCGGAGCCTCGATGAGGAAGCGGAGGGGATCCGGAGAGTGGCGCCCGGCCAGGAGGGAGGGCAGCCCCAGGGTGTCGATGGCCCGGGCGAGCTGGGCCCGATCCGGGGTGAAGGTCACCAGGAGCTGCGCCCCCTGCTGGTGGGAGAAGGCCATGACCGCCGCCAGGTCCGTGGGATGGAGCTCGTTCAGGACGAACTCCCGGGCCGCCTCCTGGGCCCGGATGATCGAACCCGGCGTCGAGAAGGAGAGATCGAAGAGGAGAAGGAAGTGCCGGCGCGCCGCCGGAGGGATGGCGTTCTCCGCCCGGCTCGGGCTCGATCCCGGCCGGATCGTCTTCAGGTCGACGACCTCGAAGTCGGTGATCTCCCGTTCCTCGCCCTCGTCCCGGACCGTGAAGTCGGAGGCGGTCAGGCCCCGGACCGGGTTCCCGTCGTCGTCGACCACGTTCACCGGGACCCGGACCTCGACCACGTCCTCGGCCCCCTCGAACTCGCCGGCCGGCTCGTCCTGGGCGGACGAGGCGCCGGGGGCCAGGAGAAGAAGGGGAAGGAGGGAGGTGAAAAGAGCGGCTCTGGGCATCAGGTGCATGGGACGTTTCTCCGTTCGGACGTGAGCTGACGGCGAGTCTTCGAGTCGTGTCTCCGGCGAGGGCTCAAGGCCCGGCCTCCTCGGCCCGGAGTCCCTGGAGCATGGTCACGTAGCGTCGGGCCTCCTCGTGGGTGGCGTCCAGGGTCAGGGCCCGCTCCAGGTGGTGCTCGGCCTTCCCCAGCTCTCCCAGGGCCAGGTAGACCCGGACCAGACCCAGATGAACCTCGGGGACCTCGCTGTCCCGCCGGAGGGCCTTGGCCATGTACTCCAGGGCACCGCTGGGGTCTCCCTCGGCCAGGGCCATGTCGCCCCGGTACACGAAGTAGAAGGGGTTGGTGTGCTGCAGGGCATCGAGGCGGCTCATGAGGGCTTCGGCCTCCTCCGCCCGGCCCCGGTCCTGGTGGGCCCGGGCGAGATTCGTCAACAGGCCGACGTCGTCCGGGCTCCCCTCCAGCCCCTCCCGGAGGAGCTCGGTCGCCTCGAAGTTGCGGTCGGTCCTGAGGTAGAGGACTCCGAGGTTGTTCACGGCCTTGGTGAAGTGGGGAGCCAGACGGGTCGCCCTCTCGAGGTGCTGCTCCGCTTCTTCGAGATCGCCCCGGAGGAGAGCTTCGGCCCCGAGATTGTTGTAGTAGTGGGCCGTGGCCGTGAGATCGTCGATCGGCTCGAAGTCCCGGTACGACTTCGGGCGATAGGGGAGAAAGTCGAAGGTCCGGAGCTTCCCCTCGACCCTGAGACCGGCCACGATGTGCCCGTGGGAGATCACCAAGCCCTGGTGGTAGTTCCACTTTCGATAGTCCCGGACCTCGACGTAGAAGGGGTTCAGGCGCGCGGCCCGGGCGATCCCCACGAAGAGGTTGACGAAGGAGAGGCAGTTCGCCTCCCGGGCGTGGAAGGTCTCCACCGCGCTCCGGGTGGGCAGCCGCTGATACCGCAGGTCCAGCTTCCGGAAGATGAAATCCAGGATCTGCTCCACTCGCCACTCCTCGCCGCCGACGGCGGGGAACCTCTCTTCGACCAGGGCCTCGAGCTCCGAGTCCAGCTCGAAGGGGATCCGGATCTCCCGGGCGGCCTCGGGACCGACCCGATCGCCGATCCGGTCCCGGAGATACTCGATGGAATCGAAGCGGACGTATCCGCCTCCGGCACAGCTTCCCAACCAGAGGCCGAAAATCGTCGTCGCCAGAAGTCGGAATCGGGGGTCCACCGCGTCTCCAGGCCGGAAGTCTATCGGGAAATCTATCGAGTCGAAGGCCGAGCGTACGCCCTCTAAAACCGGTGCAAGCTTCCACGCATTCCATCGACCTCGAGGTCGCATCCGGTGATTCCCGACCCGGTCTGATGCCTCGAGGAAGCCCGGAGGATCGCCGTGGAGGACCCGGGTCGGGGCGAAAAATTCAATAGGTTGAACCGAGCCGCTTCGATCCGTCGAATCCCGCCCCATCGGGTGGTCCGGGGCCGCGAACGAGTGGGATCCCCATCTCCCTGTAATCATTGATCTTATGACCAGACTCTCCGCTCCGCGGCCCGATGGCAGCCTCCTTGCTTGACCTGTAGCACGATGACCAGTACCATCGTGCGCAATTCAACAGCAGCCAGCGTGCGCTCGTTTTCTCGTCCAGGACCGGACACGGTGATCGGAGAGGGAAACGAGGTGTTGCTCCTTCTGACACGGAAACAGCAGCTCAGGTACGAGCACAACACTGGAATGGTTTTCTTCGTAGCCAGGCCGCCCGTCGGGGGCGGCCGATTCATCCCCTAACAACGAACGAGAGGTAGAGAGAAACATGAGCAGATCCAACTTTTGGCGCCTCGGCCTCGCCGTGGTGGGCCTCCTTCTGGTGGTCTCCCCGGTCTTCGGCCAGGCCCAACAAGGGAATCTCTACGGCACCGTCACCGACGAGGAGGGCGCCGCGCTTCCCGGCGTGACCGTCACCCTCACCGGAATCGGTGCCCCGAGAGTCCAGGTCACGAACCAGGACGGTGAGTTCCGGTTCCTGAATCTGGACCCCGGGAACTACCAGATCGTGGCGGAGCTGGAAGGCTTCTCCACCGTGGAGTTCCCCAACGTCAACATCCGGGTCAACCGGAACACCACCATCGAGATCGAGATGTCCTCGGCCATCGAAGAGGTGATCACCGTCACCTCCGAGAGCCCGCTCCTGGACGAGCGGAAGGTCGCCACGGGCACCACGGTCTCCCAGGTCGAGCTGGAGAAGATCCCGACGGCTCGGGATCCCTGGGCGATCGTGAACCAGACGCCCGGCGTCCTCACCGACCGCCTGAACATCGGCGGAAATCAGTCCGGACAGCAGGCGGTCTTCAAGGCCCCCGGCGTGACGGACGACGAGAACTCGTTCGCCGTCGACGGCGTGGTCATCACCGACATGGCCGCCATCGGCTCCTCGCCGACCTACTACGACTTCGACCAGTTCGAGGAGATGCAGATCTCCACGGGCGGCTCCGACGTCGAGAAGATCTCGGCCGGCGCCTCCCTGAATCTGGTCACGAAGCGGGGTACGAACACCCCTCGGGGCTCGGCCCGCTTCCTCCTGACCGACGGAGCCACGAACTTCGACATCTTCGAGCCCGGTGATCCGGACATCGACCAGAGCGAGTTCGCCGAGGGGCAGACCGCGCTCGTGGGGAACGAGATCAACGAGGTCCTGGACTTCGGCTTCGAGGCCGGAGGACCGGTCGTCCGCGACAACCTCTGGATCTGGGGCTCCTACGGTCGGAACGACATCAAGCAGTTCGCCGCCGGGGGCACCCCCGACAACACGCTGCTCGAGAACACCGCCATCAAGGTCAACGCCCAGCCCATCACGTCCAACTCCCTGGTCGCCTCGTGGAACCGCGGGGACAAGATCAAGGACGGGCGTGGCGCCGGGCCGAGCCGGTCGGCCGAGTCCACCTGGGATCAGGACGGTCCGTCGGAGATCTGGAAGGCCGAGGACACCCACGTCTTCACCTCCAGCTTCTACCTGACCGGCATGATCTCCTACGTGGACGGCGGCTTCCAGCTCCAGCCCAAGGGCGGAGCCTTCAACACGAACTTCGACGTGACGTCCGCCGACGTGGCCCTGGCCAACGGTGAGCCGTACCTCGACGAAGGGGGAGTCTGGCAGAACGGGTACATCGGCGGTGTCTCCGACCGGAACACCGACACCTATCAGGTGGACGGCTCCTACTTCTTCAACACCGGGGACCTCAACCACGAGCTGAAGATGGGCGCCCACTACCGGACGTTCGACGTGGAGAGCGCCTTCGGCTGGGCCGGGGGCCGCGGTCTGGTGAGCCTGACCTGCGAGTCGATCGGCACCTGCGGCCTCTCCGACGCCCTGGGCGGTTTCATCGCCGGCGACGAGCTCCTCGGCGCCTGGGGGACCTCGGTCTCCCCGGTGGAGCAGACCTACACGGCACTGTGGGTCCAGGACACCCTGACCTTCGGAAGCCTGACGATCAACGGCGGTCTCCGCTACGATCTGCAGGACGGAGAGATCGTGTCCGGAACCCGGTTCGCCAATCCGGTCTTCCCGGACGTCCTGCCCCGCCTCGACTTCCAGGGTCTCGACCCGGAGTTCGAGTGGGAGACCATCTCTCCCCGACTGGGCGTGACCTACGCCCTGGGCGCGGAGCGGAAGACCCTGCTCCGGGCGAGCTACTCACGCTTCGCCGAGCAGCTCTCTACGGCGAACGTCACTCCGGTGAACCCTGTGGGTGACGCCTTCCCGTACTTCTGGTACACGGACTCGAACGACAACAACGTCTTCGACCAGGGCGAGCCCGTCGGGCTCGATCCCTTCGGGCCTCCGGCCTCGGCCTTCAACTCCCTCTCGGGAGTCGTGACCGAGATCGACGCGGGGCTCGACGCACCGACCACCGACGAGCTGCTCTTCGGCGTGGAGCACGCGCTCCTGCCGGAGTTCGTCGTCGGAGCCGAGGTCCGCTACCGTCTCATCAGCGACATCATCGAGAGCCAGGGCTTCGTCCTGGACAACGGTGTCCAACGGCTGACGCAGCCGGGTGACTACGTGCCCGCCTTCTCGGGCGGACCGACCCTCTGCTCCGGCCAGACGGACGAAGGCGGATCCGTCGCCCCGTTCCTGCCGAACGGGAACCAGTGGTGCGCGGACTACTACGTCCTCGACCCGAACCTGTCGCCCGCCGGTGGTGGCTTCATCACCAACGGCGACCGGGAGCGGGAGTATCTGGGTGCCTCGATCACCTTCACCAAGCGGCTGGCCAACCGGTGGATGGCCCGCGGGTACGTCAACTACGGCGAGACCGAGTGGGACGTCCCGGCGAGCTACACCGATCCGGCCCTGGCCGTCTTCAACCCGACGAACGCCGTCGCGGGAGGAGACAAGGACGGTGAGCTGTTCATGGTCCAGTCCGCGGGATCCGGGAACTTCGACAACGTGTACCTCTCGTCCACGTGGTCGGCGAACCTGAACGGCATGTATCAGGTGGCCCCGGATCGGCCCTGGGGATTCAACGTCGCGGCGAACATCTACGCCCGCGAGGGATACCCCATCCCGTACTCGTACACTGCGGACACCATCCGCGGAACGCAGACGGCCCAGGTCGTGCCGGACGGCGACAGCTTCCGGAACGAGGACCTGGTGAACGTGGACCTGCGGCTCGAGAAGGACATGCCGTTCAGCGACAACCTGTCCGGCACCCTGTCCCTCGACGTCTTCAACCTCTTCGACGAAACGACCACGCTCCAGCGAGAGAACTCTCTCAGCGGAGCGCGGCCGAACTTCCTCGAGGAGACGCTGGCGCCGCGGATCTACCGCCTCGGCTTCCGCCTCAACTGGCGCTGAGCCGATCATTCAGAAGGCTCAGCACCTAGCTGAGCCGAAACGAAGAAGGGCCGGGGGCGACCCCGGCCCTTTTCGTTTGTCTCCGGTGGATTCCGGAGCCGCTCCGGGCCTCTCGACGGTTCTCCGATGATCGATCAACCGTGATAGGTTGGGCCGTCGGTGACCGACCTTCCCAGAACTCTCCTCCCCCTCCTCCCGCTGGCCCTCCTCCTGTGCTGCGGCCCCGGGGAGACCGATCCCTCTTCCTCCGGCTTCGCGGAGGAGCCCGTCGAGGAGGCCGACCGCTCGGTTCCCGAGAATCTCCTCCTGATCACCGTGGACACCCTCCGGGCCGATGCCGTCGGCTTCTCCGGCAACGAGTCGGTGTCCACTCCGGCCCTGGACGCCCTGGCCGCCCAAGGCCGGGTGTACCCGAACGCCCACGCCCACAACGTGGTCACCCTCCCCTCCCACGCGAACATTCTCACCGGCCTCCATCCCTACCAGCACGGGGTGAGGAACAACGGGGGATTCGAGCTGGGGTCCGGGCCTCCGACCCTGGCCGGCCTCCTGAAGGCCGAGGGCTTCACCACCGCCGCCGTCGTCGGCTCCTTTCCCCTGGACTCCCGTTTCGGTCTCGACCGGGGCTTCGAGCTCTACGACGACGAGTTCGGGGAGCCGGGGGAGATCTTCCACTACGCGGAGCGGCCGGGGAACGTGGTCGTCTCCCGGGGGCACCGGTGGTGGGACGACCACCGGGGCGAGCGTCGGTTTCTCTGGCTCCACCTCTTCGATCCCCACGCGCCCTACGAGCCGCCGGAGCCCTACCGGTCCCGGGCTCCCACTCCCTACCTGGGCGAGGTGGAGGCGGTGGACTCCTACCTGGCTCCCCTCCTCGAACCCTTCCTCTCGGGTGCGGAAGCTCCGACCGTGGTCGTTTTCACGTCGGACCACGGGGAGGCCCTGGGGGAGCACGGGGAGGAGACCCACGGATTCTTCGCCTACGAGGCCACCCTTCGGGTACCCCTGGTCCTCTGGGGGCCGGGGATCGAATCGGGCCTGGACATCCGGGAAGCTCAGCACGTGGACCTCCTTCCGACTCTTCTCGAGATGCTGGACGTTCCCGCGCCGCCGGGGCTGCCGGGACGCTCGCTCCTCCTTCCTCCGGATCCGGAGAGAGCCACCTATTTCGAGTCCCTCTCCCCCCACTTCGACCTCGGAGCCGCTCCCCTCCGGGGCGTGATCCGGCGGGGTCGGAAGATGATCGAGCTTCCCCGACCGGAGCTCTACGATCTCACCGAGGATCCCGACGAGACCGAGAATCTCGTGGGAGATCAGCCCCGGCGCTATCGGCGTCTCCGGGACCTCCTCCCGGGCGAATCGGCCTGGCCCCCGGCGGCCGAGACTCCGGATGCCGAGACGGCCGACCGGCTCCGGGGACTCGGCTACGTGGCCTCGTCGGCCCCGGCCCGGGAGAGCTACGGACCCGCCGACGACCCGAAGAATCTCCTCGGGCTCCGGCTGGCGCTCAACCGGATCGCCAACCTGGAGAGCCGGGGGCGTACCGAGGCCGCCCTCGCCCTGGGGCGGGAGACTCTGGAGGAGTATCCCCGGGTACCGGCCCTCTACGAGTATCTGGTGAAGATCCACCTGGAACGCGGCCGAGCCCAGCCGGCGCTGGAGCTTCTCCGGAAGGCGGAGAGGGAGGGAGCCACCAACGCCACCCTGGGGCAGCAGCTCGCTCGGACTCTGGTCCGCCTGCAGAGGCCCCGGGAGGCCCTGGCCGTCATCGAGGGGATCGACTCCGGACCGCGAGATCCCCGGCTTGTCCAGGAGGCCGCCCTGGCCCTGGTCCAGCTCGGGCGACCCGACGACGCCCGGGAATCCCTCGAGACCCGTCTGGAGACCCATCCCGACGACGGGGGCGCCTGGGAAACCCTGTCCTACGTGGCTCTTCAGGCCGGGAATCTCGCCCGGGCCCGGGAGGCGGCCCGCCGGGCGGTGGAGGTCGACCCGAGCCGAGCCGACGCCTGGAACAACCTGGGGGTCGCCTCCTACCAGCTCGAACGCCCCGGCGAGGCCCTGGAGGCCTGGCGTCGGGCGGCGGAGCTGGATCCGGACAATCCCGACATCCTCTTCAACCTGGGCCTCGCGGCCTCCGAGGCCGGGGACCCGGAGACGGCCCGCCGAAGCCTCCGACGGTTCCTGGAGCTGGTCCCGGACGAGGGGTTCGGCCCCCAGCGACGGGCCGCCCGGACCCTCCTCTCCCGGCTCGGTCCCTGAGGCGCAGCCCCGGGATCGAGCCGAGCTCTTCGGTGGTAGGGTGGCGGCCGTGGTGCAAACGGCCCCTCCGGTACGAGACCAAACCCGATCGAGCCCGGGCCGTCAGTGGCTCGTGGCGACCCTCATGCCTCTGGCCCTTGTCGCCTCGATCCTCGGTGGCTGCGCAGGCGGAGACGAGAGATCTTCGAGCGATCCATCGCCGCCCGTCGGTCCCTTCCCCGACGCTCCGGTGATCATGATCTGTGTGGATACCCTCCGCTCGGACCGACTCCCGGCCTACGGCTACCGGGAGATCGAGACACCTCGTCTCGAGGAGCTCGTGGAGGATGCCATCCTCTTCGAGCGGGCCTACGCGAACTACCCCCTGACTCTCCCCTCCCACGCATCGATCTTCTCCGGCCGGCTTCCCTCGGAGCACGGGGTCCGGGACAACGTGGGATACGCCGTGGAAACCGATCCCACCTGGCTGCCCCGCTGGCTCCGGGATCGGGGATGGAGCACGGGGGCGGCGATCTCGGCCTGGATCCTCCGGAGGGAGACCGGCATCGGAGAGGGGTTCTCCTTCTACGAGGACTCCATCGCCTTTACTGCCGGCGGCGGCGTCGGCGACTCCCAGCGTCCCGGAAGCGAGACCGTGGATCGGGCCCTCCGGTGGCTCCGGGAGCAGGAGGCGGGGAGCAAGTACTTTCTCTTCGTCCATCTCTACGAGCCCCACGCTCCCTGGGAGGCGCCCGAGCCCTTCCGCTCCCGCGTTTCGGACCCCTACGACGGGGAGGTCGTCGCCTCCGACGCCCT
>JAWVZJ010000010.1:0-21570 GCA_033722255.1 Thermoanaerobaculia bacterium
AGGCCATGTCGGACTCCTGGTCGTGCTCCCCGAGCCAGCTCATCCGATAGGGGAATCGCGGGCTGGATCCCCGGTCCCGATCGAAGATGACGATGACCGAGCCCGCCTCCCCCGGAGCCCGGCGATGTTCCTGCACCCAGATCTCGCCCTCGGCCAGGTGTCGCAAGGTCTCCCGGATGTCGATCCCGTCCAACATCGACCCCGAGAAGGGCTCGCTCCGCTTCCGTTCGGTGGAGAGGATCGACACCGCCTTCTCCCGGAGGTACCGACCGTAGTCCTCCACCACCACGTCCTCCGGAGGAAAGGAGCAGAGCCCGCCGGTGAACCCCTCCAGCCACTCCCGGGGATCGTCGGGAGCCGCGAGATGCTCTTTCACCGGAACCCGGACCGGACGCCGCTTCACCCGGAAGAAGCGGCGCCGGAATCGGATCTTCCGGGTCCCCAGGTCCAGGAGCTCTCCGTCCACCCGGGCGGTAGGGATCTCGGCACCCTCCTCCTGCCAGGGGTAGGCACGCCCCACGTCGAAGACCTCCCAGGCCAGGTTGTCGTCTCCCACCCCCCGGCCCCCGGTGACCCACTCGTAGAGGCCCGGAGCCAGGTGGCCCCCGATCCGGACCAGGCGATGGAGATAGTCGAAGAACAGTCGACGCTGCCAGGGCGCGACCTCCTCGTCGGTCTGCTCCCGGTAGCTCCTGGCCGCGGCCTCCCAGACGACCCGGGAGAGCCGCCGGCGATCCGGACCCCGAACCCCGGCCGCCACGGTCCGACCCGCCGACCCGGCGGCATGCTCCACCAGTCGGCGACTCCGGTCCGTGGGATCGGTGGCCTCCCGGCTCACCAGGCGGAGACCGCCGGAGACGAGGGAGATCTTCCGCTGCACGGTGGCCTCCAGGGGCGTCTCCGGGGCCGGATCTCCCGTCCGCAGCAGCTCCCACACGGCGTGGGCCAGGGGCGGGTCGGCGAGCACCCCCGTCAGGCTCTCGGGGTGCACGTTGTAGAGCCCCGTCTCCCCTCGGCGCTGGCGGGCGAAGGGGGCCGCGGTGGGCCGGGTGAGTCGCGTCTCCAGGGACCGCAAGTGGGCGGCACCAACCAGGGCGAGGACGGTTCCCTCCGGTCCGTCCTCCAGGCGCTCCCGGAGGACGTGGGCCATCCCGGACTCCCGGAGCCGGTCGGCCTCCCCGGCGGGTTCCCCGGCCATGGCCCCGACGAGGCGGGACAGGTACCCGTCGGCGCCGAGGCTCCAGAAGGCGTAGGGATCGGGCACCGGGTCCCGATTCCGCTCCAGGTAGAGGACGTCGGGGTCGATGTAGAGCCGGGGACGATCCCGTTCCCGGGCCCATCGGAGAGCCTCGACCAGGGGGTCTCCGGGGACCACGAGCCAGGCCAGGGCCTCGGTCTCCGGCTCCTCGGCCACCAGAAAGGAGATCCGGGGCAGCCGAACCACCGCCCGCTCGGTCAACTCCTCCAGGGGAGTCGGGAGCTCCACCGCCACCACGGCGGGGTCCAGGATCTCCAGGACGGAGCGGACCATCATCGCCGACTCGATGCGCTCGTGGATCACCGGGAGGAGTCGCAGGCCCGGAAGGGGCTCGGGGCAGAACCGATCGAGATCCGGCTCGGTCACGGGGCGGAGATCTCCCCGCTCAATCTCCCAGGAGGTCGGCGTCCTCCGGCTCCACGCTCAGGAGGAGGGCCCTCTCCACCGCCTCCCGTGCATCGTCCGCCTCCTCCCGGGAGAGGATCTTCATGGCGTAGCGCACCAGATTGATCCCGTCCCGGACCGTGTACTTCAGATCGGCGGCGTGGGCCCGCCGGAGGAAGGTCAGCACGTAGGCCAGCACCTGCTCCCGGGCGAAGGGGACCTGCTCCGAGAGGATCGCCCGCTCCTCGTCCTCGTCCGGGAAGTCCACGTAGACCTGGGGCATGAGCCGGGAGTGGATGTACTCCGGGAGCTCGTAGGTGGACGCGTCCTCGTTCATGGTGGTCACGAAGCGGAACTCCGGCGCGGCGGGAATCCGGACCCCGGCGATGACGCTCTCGACGTACCGGCGATGGTCGAGCAGCGGCGCCAGGGAGGCCCACGACTTCTCGCTCATCCGGTTCCCCTCGTCCAGCACCAGGGCCCCACCGGAGATCATGGCCGACACCAGGGGGGAGGCCATGTACCGCACCCCTCCGTCGGGCCCCAGGACCGGGGATACGACCAGGTCCTCGGGCCGGGTGTCCATGGTCGCCTGCATGATGTAGACGTCGAGATCGAGCTCCCGGGCCGCGGCACAGGCCAGCGTCGTCTTCCCCACTCCCGGCTTTCCCAGCAGCCTGGGATTCAGGGGCCGGTCCCCGGGCTCCACCCGGCTCCACGCGGCCAGGAGCTGGGCGAGGACCTCCCGCTGACCCACCCAGAGCGGGATCTCCTCCACCGGAGAGGCCAGGTGAAGGGTGACACCGGCGATCTCCGCCCTTCGATCTCCGTCGGTTCCCATGGCCCTTCGGATGATAGCCGGTTCGAGGAACCGTCGGACCGTCCGCCGAGTCGAGGGTCGAGACGAAGCGCGGTGTCGTGGAGGTGAGAAAACGGGAGGGTGGGAAAGCCCCCGGCATCCTCGGAGAGGGGATCGCCTCCCATGACCACTCGTGGTTCGCCGGAGCGGTCAGGCACCTCGGGGCGGTGACCGCCGTGCTCAATCCAGGGAGGCCAGGAACTCCCGCAACCGACGGGTCACCGCCCGGGGACGATCCAGCATGATCCAGTGACCCACCCGGGGGACTCCGGTGGAAGGGATCTCCCGAGCGAGCTCCCAGAGGCTCCGATCCCCCCGGTTCAGGGGGCTCGCCAGGAGCTCGACCGGCATCTCGAGCTCCCGCAGACGCCGGAGGGTCGGATAGGTCATCGACGCCTCGAAGCTCTCGGCCAACACCTCCGGCGGCGTGGCCACCAGGTCCGCCAACACCGCCTCGGAGACCTCGGCCGGGCTCTGGGCCAGGAACTGGTGGAAGTGGAGCTCGAACTCCCGATGGGGAGCGACCCGTACGTCCTCTACGAGCTCCTCCACCGCCGTGTCGTCGGCCCCCGTCATGTCTCCGTTGGGATCGACCAGGAACAGTCCGGCGACCCGCCCTCCGGGATCGTTCTCCGCGCCGTGCTCGATGCAGACCGCGGCGCCGAGGCTGTGGGCGACGAAGACGAATCGCCGCCAGCCCAGGGCCTCCACCACCGCCGACAGATCTTCGGCGTAGTCCTCGATCCCGTAGCGGAGGGTCCCGGAGGGATCCGAACGGCCATGGCCCCTGAGATCGGGGGCGGCCACCGGATGTCCCTCCCCCGCCAGAGAGAGCATCTGGGTCCGCCAGTGCCGCCCGTGCCCCGCCAGACCGTGGACGAAGAGGACCGGAAGTCGGTCTTCCCCTTCCATCCGTCGCACGTGGAGCCCACCCTCCGGTCCGGGAACGGCGAAGCTCTCCCACGGCGTGTCCGAAGTCCCCGGCTTCTCCGGGGAGCCGGAGATCGGGAAGTCGTCGATCCCGAGTCCCGGGGTGGGGGGGGTCTCCGGTCGGCGGCCGTTCCTCTCACGGGCCAGGAGCCAGCTTCCGACTCCCAGGAGCCCGGCCCCCAGCGCCCGGAGGACGGTGCCCAGGATGCCCGACGAACGCCGGCGACGGCGACGCTTCTTCCACTCCTCCCGGTAGTCGCCACTAGCCCGCATTGCTCAAGGGTCCTCCTCCCTCCGATACTCCTCCAGAGCCCGGCGAAGCCAGTCGGGGACCGGTGTCTTCTCGAAGCTCTCCATATCCAGGGCCACGGTGACGATCCGGGCCTCGGCGGCCAGGAGATCTTCGGGCTTGAAGACCCGGTAGGTCCAGTCGATGGAGGTTCGGCCGATCTCGTGGACCCCCACCTCGACCTCGATCTCGTCTCCGAACCGGAGGGGATTTCGGAAGTCGATCTCCAGGTGGACCGTGGGCAATCCCACCTGCTCCTCGTCGAGGAACCGATGGTAGGGGCGCCCCAGGTGGTCCCGGAAGAATTCCTCCAGGGCCACGTGGAAGTAGTGAAGGAATCGGGGATAGTAGACGATGCCGGCGTGATCGATGTCGCCGAAGCGGACGTCCAGACGGGCTCGGAAGGCCATGGAGGATCGATTCTATCCGGCCGGGATCCGGGCTCCCCGGCCCGGCCCGGTCGAGATAGGAGCCCGACATGCTCCTGGCGTTGTTCGACGCACTCGAGAGGATGAAAATGGGCAGTTGACCGCTCGATGGCTCTGGCCCGTCCCTTCGGGTCCGAGATCCGGGGCCGGGAGGGGACGGGCGCGGGCTATGTGACCTTTGACCGTGGGCCCGCGCCTGTGCCCGTCTGCGCGCCGGTCTCGGGTGCCATCTCAAGATCCGTGAAGAGCGCTTGAGGGAACCCCCTTTCGGCCCCGGAGCTCGGACCCTACGGTCCTCCGCGATCGAGGGTTCGACCGAAGAAGAACCACCTGGATGTCGCCCATCTTCAGAGTAGCCACGCAGGCCCCGGGGGTTACCTAGGACATTTGTGACGATGAAAAGGGGGAGCTGATCATTCGATGATCCGGGCCGGTCCTCCGGTTGCGGGGTCCGGGCTCCCAGGGAGTTTCTTTCGGTCGTAGCCTCTCCGGGCCGGGTACGATGCCAGGGACCCATGTCCGAGACTCCACCCGCAGCCCCGGGGCCGAGCCCCGATCTCCGACCCCTCGAGCCCTCTCCCGAGGAGCTCGAGGGCTGGCTGGAGGAGGCGATGGAGCACGTCCGCCGGTACCTGGAGTCCCTCCCGGAGCAGCCGGCGGCGGACGTGGAGGGGGCGGCGGAGGTTGCCCGCCGGCTCCGGGAGCCCATGCCGGAGAAGGGAGCTCCCCTCCCGGAGCTCCTGGAGCTCCTCTTCGAACGGGCAGTGCCGAAGAGCTTCAACACCGCCAGCCCGGGATATCTGGCCTACATCCCCGGCGGGGGGATCGTCCACGCCGCCCTGGCCGACTTCCTGGCCGGGATCGTGAATCGCTACGTCGGGGTCTGGCAGGCGGCCCCGGCCCTGGTCGAGCTGGAGGCGAACACGATCCGGTGGCTCTGCCGGCTGGCCGGGTACCCGGAGACGGCCTTCGGGATCCTCACCACCGGCGGCTCCCTGGCCAACTTCAGCGCCCTGGTCACCGCCCGCCGGGAGCTCCTTCCCGACGATTTCCTGAACGGCACCCTCTACGTCTCCGAGGAGGTTCACCACTCCGTGGCCAAGGCCGCGATCCTGGCCGGATTCCCCCTGGAGAACGTCCGACGGCTCCCGACCGACGAGCGCTTCCGGCTTCCGCCGGACATCGTGGCAACGAAGATCCGGGAGGACCGGGACGCCGGGCTCGAGCCCTTTGCCGTCGTCGCCAGCGCCGGGACCACGAGCACCGGGGCCGTGGATGATCTCCCCGCCCTGACCGACCTTTCCCGGCAAGAGGACCTTTGGCTCCACGTGGATGCCGCCTACGGAGGGTTCTTCCTCCTCACCGACCGGGGGCGGGAGATCCTGGCCGGGATCGAGGACGCGGACTCCATCACCCTCGATCCTCACAAGGGACTCTTCCTCCCCTACGGGACCGGCTGCCTCCTGGTCCGGGACGGAGAAGCCTTGAAGCGGGCCCACACCTTCGGCGCCGACTACCTCCCGCCCCTCCAGGAAGGCCTGGAGCGTCCTGACTTCTGCTCCCTCTCGCCGGAGCTCTCCCGGGACTTCCGGGGCCTGCGCCTCTGGCTTCCGCTGAAGATGGCGGGAGCAGCCGCCTTTCGCCGGACCCTTGAGGAGAAGCTGGACCTGGCCCGGTGGGCCGCGGAGGAGCTGGGACGATGGGAGAACCTAGAGATTCTGGCGCCTCCGGAGCTGTCCCTCTTCGCCTTCCGATGGTCACCCCCCGGCATCTCCCTGGAGGATTCGAACCGGCTGAACCGGGAGTGGCTGGAGAGGACCAACGCCCGCCGCCGGGTTTTCCTGACCGGGACGGTCCTGGAGGGCCGGTTCGTCCTGAGGATCTGTGTCCTCTCCTTCCGGACCCACCGGGAGAGGATCGAGAGCGCTCTGGAGGATCTGGGCGACGCCCTGAGGGAGATCCGCGACGAGACCTCCTGACGCCGCCGGAAGGCTGTTTCCAGAGAAGATCGAAGCGGACGGCGTCCGCCCCCCCTTTCCCGGTCGCAGAGCCCCGGAGATCCGAGGGCCACGGCCCCTTGGGACATACCTGGGCATTTCCGCACGCCTTCCACATTCTCGACGCGAAGCGGATGCCGAAAACGGACGGAGAGGCCCTCTGCCGTCGACCCACCGGAGCCGTCCGCCCGCCTGACAGAGGGGTCGGGGCGCGCTATAGTGGGTTTCAGAGTCCGGCGGAGACGGTTGACATCCGGGGGTAGCTCGCTTACACTTCCGAGTTCCGTCGGGGCGTAGCGCAGTCTGGTAGCGCACCTGCCTTGGGCGCAGGGGGTCCCCAGTTCAAATCTGGGCGCCCCGAAGTCCAACCCCCGGATGATTCGATCGATCGGTCCGCCGCACAGAGCGCTGCCTGTAGCTCAGCTGGACAGAGCAGCGGCCATCTAAGCCGCGGGACGGGGGTTCGAATCCCTCCAGGCAGGCCAATCGGTTCTTTCGAGATGGTGGGCGTAGCTCAATGGTAGAGCGCTGGATTGTGGTTCCAGTGGTTGAGGGTTCGACTCCCTTCGCTCACCCCACTCACGCTTTCCGAGCGCGCCCGTAGCTCAGCTGGATAGAGTGTCGGCCTCCGGAGCCGAAGGTCCCAGGTTCGAATCCTGGCGGGCGCACCATCCTCCCTTCCCTCCCCCTGGCCTGATCCGCCTCACGACGACCGGAGCGGGGGGGCGTCGCCCCGGTCCTCTCTCACCGCGGGGCGGTTTCGTGGTGCTGCGGCGACGGTTCGTGGTATACTGTTCTGGTATCTTCCAGGCAGGAAAGGATCTCGCCATGCAACGACCCTTCTCGATCGCCACCGCCATGGTCCTCGTCGTCTGCGGGACGGCCCTCCTCGTGACGCCTACCGCCGCCGAGACCTTCACCATCGAGCTGAAGAACGGCTCCACCTTTCAGAGTCGGTACGAGCCCACGGAGGCGGAGTGGGACTCCTCCCAGATCGTCTTCCTCGACGAGCTCGGAATCCGCGTCGCCCTGTCCAAGGAGGACGTGGCGGAGGTGACTGCCGAGACCGAAACCTCCGGGTTCGGCACGGTACTGGACTCCACCACCATCGACCTGGGGTACCTGCCCAACGACATGCCCACCGCGGAGCAGATGGAGGCCGGGGACCAGCGGTCGCCCGGCGAGCGACTGCGGGAGCAGATGCAGATCTACCAGGAGATGCAGCCCAGCTACGACATGCAGCAGTTCGTCGAGCCCGGCTCCGCCGGAGGAGGAATCCCGGTCGGTGCCGTTCCCAGCCAGCCCTCGACCTCGGCCTTGACCCGACCCGGAGGCACCACCGCTGGCGGCGGGGGTGGCTGATCCGACCCGTTTGACCTAAACTGATCGCGTCTCCCGGCCGGACCGCGGGTCCGGCGGGAGAGGAATCCCTGCGGTTCCCCTCTCCGGAGGGGACGGTCGCCCGGCGACCGAGGGAAGCCGGTGAGAGGCCGGCATGGACCCCGCCACTGTGACCGGGTACGAAACCGGAAGAGAGCCACTGCCGACGATCCGTCGACGGGAAGGCCCGGGAGTAGGAGGATCCGGAAGTCAGGAGACCTGCCGCAGGAGACCGAGGCGCTCCCCGACGGGATCGCCCGTTCCCACCTCCGGGGACTCACGAACCGGGTCGACTCGCGACCGAGGGCCCGACGTGGCGAGGGGGGAGCGCATCCTCCTTCGGTCGCAGGGAGCATGTCCATGCGAACCCTGCTTCTCGCCCTTCTCGCGGGAGCCGTCCCCACGGCTCCGGTCTTGGCCGCCGATCCTCCGGATTCCGCCGTCACCTACGAGGACGAGGTCCTGGTCACCGGATCCGTCCCCGACGAAGACCCCTCCGACCTCCCGGCCACGACACGGGTGGTGACTCGGGAAGAGATTTCCGCTCGCCAGGCGACCTCCGCCTACGAGCTCGTCACCACCCTGCCGGGACTCCAGGGAGCCCGGCTGGGAGCCCCCGGCCAGCAGGCCTCCGTCTTCCTCCGGGGGGCCGAGTCGGATCACGTCCTCGTGCTCTGGGACGGAATCCCCCTGAACAACCCCTATTTCGGAGGCTTCAACTGGGCCTTCCTCCCCGCGGAGGGCGTCGATCGGATCGAGGTCGTGGCCGGGCCCTACGGAGCCCTCTACGGCAGCGACGCCGTCGGCGGCGTCGTCAACCTCGTGACCTCCCGGGATCGATCCGTGAATTCCCTGACCTTGGAGGGGGGGGAGAACGACTACCTCCGGACCGGCTTCGACGCCGCCATGTCCCGGGGCGATCTCGATCTCCGGCTCGGCGGTCACCTGCGCCGGGGGGACGGCGAACATCCGAACGAACAGTTCGACGCGGAATCCGGATTCTCCCGACTCGGCTGGGAAGTGGACGACGGCTGGCGGCTGGAGGTCCTGGGCCGGACGCTGCAAGCGGAGACCGGGATCCCCTTCGCCAGCGGCCTCCCCTCTCCGGAACGGAGAATCGCCTGGGACGAGTGGGAGATCGGTGTTCCCTGGTCGGGACGGGGCGAGCGCTGGCAGCTCGACGGTCTTCTCTCCGCCGTCCACTACGACAGCCGGTTCCGGGATCCGGCCTCGTCGTTCTCAAGCTCCCGGACGGACTCCGAGGCCCTCCGGGGACGAACCGCCTTTACGCGGGAGCTTCCGAGCCGGGATCGGGGAAACGGCTGGATCGCCGGCGGCGTCGAGGCCGAGCGTCTGGAGGTCAGCGATCGATCGAACTTCGGGGTCAACCTCGAGGGATCCACTCAGGAGACGCGGTCCGCTTTCGTCCAGGGACACTGGGAGCGTCCCCGGTGGACCGCCGACGTCGGCATCCGGTACGACGACAACGACGTCTTCGGATCCGCGGTCAGTCCCCGGGCGGGCCTGGTCTTCTCCCTGAGGCCCTGGGCCCGGGTCCGGGCGAGCTACGGAGAGGGCTTCCGGGCACCCTCCCTGGGCGAGCTCTTCTTCCCCTTCTTCGGGAACCCGGATCTGGAGCCGGAGCGGAGCTCGAGCCGGGAGGTGGGGCTCTCCCTCGGCAGGGGAAGCTGGGCCGTGGACCTGGCTCTCTTCGAGACCCGCTTCCAGGACCTGATCGACTTCGACGAGAGCTTCGTCAACGTGAACGTGGGGGAGGCCCGGAGCCGGGGCCTCGAGGTGGCGGGAAGCGTCCGCCGGGAGCTCTGGGAGCTCTCCGGAAGCGTGACCCTCCTCGACGCCGAAAATCTGACCTCCGACCGCCCCCTCCGGCGCCGGGCGGACGAGACGGCCAATCTCCGGCTCACCCTCCGCCCCGGTCCCTGGACCGTCGATCTCACCTCCCGGTACGTGAGCGAGCGACCGGACATCGATCCCGCCACCTTCGAGCCGGCCACGAACCCGAGCTTCCGGGTCCACGATCTGGCCGTCTCCCGGGACGGAGGAGGGTGGATCGTTCCCTACGCCCGGATCGAGAACCTGGCCGACGAGGAGTACTCCGAGGCCCTGGGATTCCCCGCCCCGGGACGGACCTTCGTGGCGGGAGTCCGGCTGAGCCGATGAGAGGGGCGCTCCTCTCTTCGGGCCTCGTCCTCCTCGGGAGCCTCTTCCCGGGGCCGGGAGGGACCGCCGGAACCGCTTCCTCTTCTCGAGCTCCCTGCGGACGGATCGTCGCCCTGGCCCCGAACGTCGTCGAGCTCCTCTTCGCCCTGGATCTGGGCGATCGGGTCGTCGGGGTCGGGGATCACGTCTCCTGGCCCGCGGCCGCCACCGAGCTCCCGCGGCTCGGAGGGCTGGTGGATCCCCACCGGGAGGAGATCGTGGCCCTGGATCCGGATCTGAGTGTCCTACTCCCCAGCCAGGCCGATCTCGCCCGCCAGCTCCGGGAGGTCGGGATCGACGCCCTGGAGGTCGAGAGCGACACCATCGAGGACGTGGTGGCCACCGCCCGCCGGCTGGGTCGCCGGTGTGGCGTCGATCCCGGCGCCTGGATCCGGTCGTTCCGGCGCGCCCTCGAGCCGCGATCCGTGGCCGACGGGACATCGGTCCTGCTCACCGTGGGTCGACGTCCCGGAAGCCTGTCCGGCCTCTACGCCGCCGGGCCGGAGACCTTCCTCTCGGAGCTCCTCGAACGCCTCGGAGCGGAGAACACTCTCGCGGACACGGCTCTCTCCTACCCCCAGGTCAACCTGGAGGAGCTCCTGGCCCGGAATCCCGACCTGATTGTCGAGCTCCAGGGACGGGAGATCTCCCCGGAGATCCGGTCCCGCCTCCGGGCCGACTGGGACCGCCTGAGCTCCCTCCGGGCGGTCCGGAAGGACGCCATCCACGTTCTCGCCGCCGACTACGCCCTCGTTCCCGGACCCCGGCTGCCGAACCTCTACGACCGGCTGGCCCGGATCCTCCGGGGAACCTCGATCCCGGAGCCGAGCCGTTCTTGGAAGACCCTCCCGGGTGAGCACCTCGCACCTTCCAGGGTATGGCCGGGCTCGGCAGTGCGATGGGCCGCGGCCGGGCTCCCGGGATCGGGACGGTGAGCCCGAATTCTCTGATCACGGCCCGGAGCATCTCCTGGGCACCGGTCGAGGGGGAGCCAGTCCTGGGTCCCCTGGACCTGGAGGTGGTCCCGGGCGAGTCGGTGGCGGTGCTGGGACCGAACGGGGCCGGCAAGACCACCCTGGTTCGACTCCTCTCCGGAGTGTTGTCCCCCACCACCGGCGGGCTCCGGTGGCAGAGCGAGCCGTACGAAGCCCTGACTCGCCGGGCCCTGGCCCGGGAGATCGGATATCTCCCCCAGGACCGGGAGGAGACGGTCCCCCTGACGATCCGGGAGCTGGTCGCCCTCTCCCGGTACCCCCATCGTCCCTTCTGGAGCACCGGGCTCACCGGAGCCGACCGAGGAGCGGTAGAACGGGCCCTGGAGACCACCCGGATGGGCCCCCTGTCCCACCGACCCCTGGTCGAGCTGTCCGGAGGAGAACGTCAGATGGCTTTCCTCACGGCTGTCGCCGCCCAGGAGGCCTCGCTCTGGATCCTGGACGAGCCCACCCGGCATCTGGACCCCAGGCACTGCCTCCAGGTCGCCTCCCTCCTCCGGGCACGCCACGAGGCGGGCACGACCCTTCTTTTCGTCACCCACGACCTCTCCCTGGCGGCGAACCTCGCCACCCGGGTCGTGGTCCTGGAGGCGGGCCGAATCGCGGCCGACGGCCCTCCGGAACGAATCCTCGAGCCGGCCTCCCTGGAGCAGCTCTTCGATGCTCCCTTCCACGTCCATCGAGACGGCGAGGAGACCCTCGTCGGGCTCCGGTACCCATGAAGAGCCCGACGAGCCGAAGCTGGAAGCTCCTCCTCCTGGCCGCCGGGACCTTGGTCGTCGTGGTCGTGGCTCCAACGGTAGGAAGCCACCCCGTCTCCCTGGCCGACGCCTTCCGGGGAGATCCCACGGCCTCGACCATCCTCTGGAAGCTTCGCCTGCCCCGGGTCCTCCTGGCTCTCCTGGGAGGCGGCCTCCTGGCCTCCTCCGGGGCGGCCTTCCAAACCCTGTTCCGGAATCCTCTGGCGGAGCCCTACACCCTGGGGGTCGCCAGCGGCGGGGCCCTGGGGGCCTCCCTGGCCTTCCTCGTCGCCGGCGGAAGGGCCGGAGCCCTCCTCCCCGTGGCCGGCCTGGCCGCCTTTGGCGGAGCCCTGGCGGCGACCTTCCTGGTCCTCCTCCTCGGGAGACGGTCCGGAGTCGGTTCCCACGGGCTTCTCCTGGCCGGGGTCGCCGTGGCCCTCACCTGCCAGGCCCTGATCCTCTTCGTCCAGTATCTCGCCGACGCCACCGAAACCCTCCGGATGGTTCGATGGATGATGGGCGGTCTCGGGGTCGTCGGCTACCGGGAGGTGCTCTGGGTCCTCCCCTGGGCCCTCCTCACCCTGGGCGGGCTGTTCCTCTGGCGATGGGAGCTGGATCTCCTCCTGGCCGGAGAGGAGATGGCCGCCGGCCGGGGCGTGGCCCTGGGAAGGCTCCGTCTGATCGTCCTCCTCCTCGTCTCCCTCGGTGTGGGAGCCCTGGTGGCCGTGGCCGGACCGATCGGATTCGTGGGATTGATCGTCCCTCATCTCCTCCGGGGCTGGATCGGCCCCGGACATCGGATCCTCCTACCGGCCTGCTTTCTCGTCGGTGGCGGCTTCTTGGTCCTCTGCGATCTCGGAGCCAGGACGCTCCTGGCCCCGGCGGAGCTTCCGGTGGGAATCGTCACCGCCCTCCTGGGCGGGCCCTTCTTCCTCTGGGTCCTCCGTCGGCGGAGGACCGGATGAACGCCGGTCCGGAGCCCCCAGGTCCCTCCAGGGGAAAACGAGGAGGGCGGCGAGGAGGAGGAGATACACGGCACCCCCTCCGTCCAGGCCGAGGAAGAGAAGAACCAGCCAGGCCGTCAGGAGAGCGAAGGCGAGGGAGGCTCGGAGCATGCCTTCAGGATAGCGAACCCCGGCCTCCCTCCGGACGGCGGGCGTGTCGGGAGCGCTACGGAAAAAGGGGGTGGTGGAAGGCGGGCCGTCGACGGTATCCTTCGGCGCATGCTTCTCTATCGCCTCGCTCCCGACGGGCGCTACGCCGCCGGCTACTTCGGGCAACGTCCCCGCCTCCTGCGCTCCGATCCCTGGAGCGCCCCGCCCGCGTCCTGGGAGTGGGGACCGGAGGTGGAGGAGGACCCACCGGCGCTGATGGCGCCGCTCCGGCCCGGGAAGATCGTGGGCATCGGCCGGAGCTACCGGGATCACGCCACGGAGCTCGGCAATCCCCTCCCCGAAGAGCCCCTGATCTTCCTCAAGGCCCCGTCCTCCCTCCTGGATCCGGGTCGTCCCATCCTCCTCCCCCCCGAGAGCCGGCAGGTCGATTTCGAGGGTGAGATCGCCCTGGTGATCGGGAAAAGGGTCTCCCGAATCGCCGACGATGGTGACGCCAGGGAGGCGATCCATGGGGTCACCTGCGCCTGTGACGTGACGGCCAGGGATCTCCAGCACCAGGACCGGACCTTCGCCCGAGCCAAGTCCTTCGACACCTTCTGTCCCCTGGGACCCGCGATCCGCCTCGGAAACGACGTGGAGGGACTGGAGGTGATCACCCGGGTCAACAGCGAGGAAAGACAGCGGGGCAGCGTCTCCCAGATGGCCTGGAGCCCGGTGGAGCTCCTCGTCCAGGTGTCCCGGTTCATGACGCTGGAGGCCGGAGACCTGGTCCTGACCGGTACGCCGGCGGGGGTCGGTGCCCTGGCCGTAGGGGACCGGGTGGAGGTGGAGATTCCAGAGGTCGGGATCCTCTCGAATCCGGTGGAGAGCCGGGAGATCCCGTGATCCGCCGGCTCCTGATACCCCTGGCCGTGGGCGTCCTGGGAGCCGCCTACGGGTACTGGATCCGAGACTACCCGGTGTCCTTCGCCCTCGTCCTGGGAGCCGCCGTGGGAACCCTGGCCTGGGCCGCCCGACGAACCACCGAACGGCTCCGGGAGACCTCCGGACGCCGCTGATGCCCGATCCGGACTGTTCATGAGGTCTCTGTTGCGCCCTCGGGTCTGGCCACGCCGGCGGGCCGGGACGCCCGCCATCAGTGGCATCTGCACGTCCTCGGTGCGACGCCTCGCAAGCAGTCCGAGCTGAGTGTCCGAATCCGTCCTCTCCCCGGCCTCCCTCGAAGCCGTCTCCTTCGATTTCACCGGCACCCTGGCCCGACCGCACCGAATCGGGACGCTCTACTCCGAGGCCCTGGCACGCCATGGAATCTCGATCCCTCCGGGGACGCTGGAGAGACTCTTCCCCGAGGTCTGGCGTGAGCTCGACTGCCGGGTGCACCTCGGCGAAGACCGGTTCCGGAGCCACCCGGAGGGACCGGAGGGATTCTGGGGGGAGCTCCTGGAGCGGATTCTCCTCCGGGCCGGAGTCGACGAGGAACCTTCCGCCTTCCTGGTGAGGGAGCTCTTCGACCGATTCCGGCAGGCCGACGCCTGGCGGGTGTTCCCCGACGTGAGCCCGGCTCTGGAGACGCTCCGGGACCTGGGGCTCCGTCTGGCGGTCCTCAGCAACTTCGACCCCCGCCTGGAGGAGATCCTCCGGGCCCTCGATCTCCGCCGGTTCTTCGCCGAGGTCGTGACCTCCTACGAGGTCGGAGCCGAAAAGCCCCATCCCGGACCCTTCCGGGAGCTGCAGAGCCGGATCGGTCTTCCGGGTCGGCGGATCCTGCACGTGGGGAACGAGCGCCGCCGGGACGTGGAGGGGGCCCGGGCCGCCGGATGGAGGGCCCTCTGGCTCCGGCGGGACGATCCCGGTGCCGACCTCCGGAGCCTCCGGACGCTGCCGGAGGCGATCCGGGAGCCCGGGAGATTCTGGTAGCGGCCGGCCAAGGGCCACGGCCGACGGCGGAGCCCCCCGGTGGGCGGCTCTGGCGGCACCGGCTCCGACACCTTTACCGGGAGCGAGCAGCCTCGTCGATGGCCTCGCGCAAAACCCTCGGAGGTTGAGCCCCCGTGACGGCCAGGCGGCTGTCGAACACGAAGGTCGGTACGCTTCGAATGCCCAGAAGAGCCGCCTGCCGTTCCTCGGCCCGTACCGTCTCCTCGTATTCGTCGGAGTCGAGGATCTCGACCGCCTCCTCGCCGTCGAGGCCGACCTCGACAGCCAGCGCGACCAGTGTCTCTCGGTCCGAGATCGCACGCCCCTCGCCGAGATAGGCCTCGAAGAGCCGTTCCCCGAGAGCGTCCTGAAGATTCTCGGCCTCCTGCGCCCAGACCAGGAGCCGGTGGGCGTCGAAGGTACGGCACGGGCGGAGCCGATCGAACCGAATCTCCACTCCGGCAGCCCGGCCCCTCTCGACCATGCGCTCGATCATCTTCTGGGCCTCCTCCCTCGAGGTGCCGTACTTGTCGGCGAGACGCTGCGCATAGTCCACCGACTCGGGAGCCTCGCGGGGAGCTTCGGGGTCCAGCTCGAAGGCGCGCCAACGTCTGACGACCTCGACTCCGGCCGCCGCGACGGCCTCTTCGAGGTGACGCTTGCCCACCCAGCACCAGGGACAGGCGATATCGGACCAGATCTCGATGGAAAGGACGCCCATGCTGCGCAGGGTACCGCCCGAGCTCCTCGATGCCGTCGGGCAAGATCCAGATCGACGGCGGCAGGGGTCTCCTGCTCCCGGACCCATCTCCCCTGTCTCTCCTCTGTCGACGGCGACGCACCGCTCTGTGAAGGGTGCCGAGCGGGACGAGATGTACTAGCTGGGGGCTATCGCCGTCGCGTTGTGAGCGCCGCGGGGCCGCGACCCACGCCCATGGCGTGGGTGGCCGATGTCCCTGGATCTGCACCGCAAGACCCGGGCGCGCCTTCATGCCTGGTTTGGGGATCGCCTCTAAACCACGGCCCGGGACACCTCCATCTCGCCTCCTCCGAGACAGCGGTCTCCGTGGTAGACCACTCCGTACTGTCCCGGGGCCAGGCCGGGGTCCGGCTCGTCGAGGAGCAACTGCACGCTCCCTCCGTCCCGGGCCTCGAGGCGGGCGTCGACGAACCGGGGGCCGTGGCGGACCTTGACCCGGTACCGACCCGGCTCCGGAGGCTCGAGGATCCAGTGGGGGTCGGGAAGCAGAAATCGGTCCGTGGCCGATCCCTTCTCCAGTGGCTCCCGGGACACCAGGACCCGGTTGCTCGCCACCCTCTTGCCCACCACGTACCAGGGCCCCCCGGAGAGACCGAGACCCCGCCGCTGTCCCAGGGTGTAGAACCAGAAGCCCCGATGGCGGCCCAGGATCTCTCCGGAACCGGCTTCTACGATGGGACCGGGCTCCTCCCCCAGGTGGGCCTCGACGAACTCGTCGTACCGGAGCTTGCCCAGGAAGCAGATCCCCTGGCTGTCCGGTCGTTCGGCGGTGGGAAGCCCCGCTCGCCGGGCCCGGTCCCGGACCTCCTCCTTGGTGAGGGATCCCAGGGGCAGCCGGCATCGCCGGAGCTGGGACCGGGTCAACTGGCAAAGGAAGTAGGTCTGGTCCTTCACCGGATCCGCCGCCGTCCGGAGCCCGACCCTTCCGTCGTCGTACCGCTCCAGCCGGGCATAGTGCCCGGAGGCCACCCGGTCGAAGGAGCTCTCCACCCGCTCCAGGAAGGCTCCGAACTTCACCCGGCGGTTGCACCAGACGTCGGGGCTCGGGGTCCTCCCCGAGCGGAGCTGGCGGACCAGCTCGGACACGATCCGCTCCTGGTAGAGCCGTTGAAAGGGGACCACTTCCAGGGGCACCGAGAGGCTCTCGCACACCGCCCGGGCGTAGCGCAGATCCTCCTCCCAGGGACACCGTCCGAGATGGGAGAGCTCGTCCTCGAGCCAGACCTTCAGGTAGAAGGCGATGCAGTCGTGTCCCTCCTCCACCAGGTCGTGGAGGGCGACGGAGCTGTCCACCCCGCCGGAGAGAAGGACGGCGATGGAGGCCATCAGGCCGGTGCCGCGTCTCGGGATCGGAGCGCCTGGACCTCCCGTTCCAGGCCCGGGAGGAACCGCTCCACCTCGGCCAGAGTGTTCGTCATGCCGAAGCTGATCCGGAGGGTCCCCAAGGCGAGCTCCTCGGAGACCCCCATGGCCAGGAGGGCCTCCGGGGGTCGGGGCTTCCCGGAGCCGCAGGCCGGTCCCGTGGACACCTGGAACCCCCTTCGGTCCAGCGCCGGACCGAGCTCGGTCCCCCGGAGTCCCCGGAAGGAGACGCAGGTGGTGTGGGGAAGGCGGGGAGCGTCCACGGCGTGGATCCGGGCGTCCGGAATGCCGGAGAGACCCTCCTCCAGCCGCTCCCTCAGGGTCTCCAGGTGTTCTCTCCGCTCCGACAGCTCCTCCCGGGCCAGGCGGCAGGCTTCCCCCAGACCCGCCACCGCCGGCACGTCCGGGGTGCTCCCCCGGCGTCCGCCCTCCTGGCCTCCGCCCACCAGCCAGCCCTCGAAGGGGGCTCCGGGGTGGATCCAGAGGGCCGCTCCCCCCAGGGGACCGTGGAACTTGTGTCCCCCGAGGCTGAGGTAGTCCACCGCCAGGCTCCGGGGTTCGACCGGGACCTTTCCCAACGCCTGGACGGCGTCGCAGAGAACAGGGATCCCCCGCTCCCGGGCCGCAGACGCCACCTCTCGGACCGGCTGGAGGGTTCCCACCACGTTGTTGGCCAGCATGAGGCAAACGAGACGGGTTTCAGGTCCCAGCGCTCCGATCATCTTCTCTGCGTCGACGACGCCGTCGGGTCCGGGGTCGATCTCCTGCAGAGTCATTCCCTCGCCGACGCACCGCTCGGCGGCCCGGGTCACCGACGGATGCTCGAGGGACGAGAGGAGGATTTTCCCCTCGCGGCCGGAGGCCCGAGCGACCTCGAAGACGACCGAGTTGTTGGCCTCGCTCCCCGAGGCCGTGAACACGATCTCCTCGGGATCCGCCCCGAGGACCTCAGCCACCTCCCTCCGGGCCGACTCCACCGTCTCCCGGGCCTCCCGTCCCCGGCAATGGGCCGACGAAGGGTTCCCGAACCGCTCCTCCAACCACGGAAGCATGGCTTCGGCCACCCGGGGGTCCAGGGGCGTGGTGGCGTTGTGGTCGAAATAGGATCGCTCTACCATCACCCCTCGATTCTATCGGCCAAGGGAACAAACCCGAGCCGGGTTCGCGTTGTCATGACCGCGAGGAACCCGAATCCCCGGGTATCGTCCTCGCCCACTGATTCCTTCCCATGAAACCCCTGAACCGTCCGAAGAATCCCGTCACCCTCGCCCTGCTCCTGGTGACGGCCCTTCTTCTACCGGGAATCGCTGCCCCGGCCGAGGCCAAGAGCGAGAAGGAAAAGCGGCAGGAGGCCCGGATCGAGGAGCTTTCCCCGAAGTACCAGAGGTGGCTCCGAGAAGTCGAAGTCCTCATGAGCGAGGAGGAGCTCGAGATCTTCCTCGAGCTGGAGAAAGACTACCACCGGGACGCCTTCATCGAGGAGTTCTGGAAGATCCGGGATCCCTATCCCAACACGGCCCGGAACGAGATGAGAGACGACTGGGAGGCTCGGCTGGAGTTCGCCCGGACCGAGCTCGGCGGAATCGGAGACGAGAGGGCGAAGATCCTCCTTCTCAACGGCCGACCCGACGCCCGGGTGGTCGTGAACTGCCCTGAGTTTCGTCCCATCGAGGTCTGGTACTACGACGAGCCGGAGCGGATCATCGCGGACGAGCTGTTTCTGATCTTCTATCGCCACTGGGACGGTGCGCCATTCCGGCTCTGGACACCCATGGAGGGCCTTCAGCGCTTGAGCCGCACTTTGAGTCCCGCCACCGATCATCAGAACATTCGGGACCTGGTCATGAGCTGCCGCCAGGGTGATGCCCTGGGGGCCGCCCTCGGCTTCGCCTTCCGGGAGGGGAAGATGGGGTATCCCATGCTCCTGATGCGTGCCCAGGCGCCCCTTGAGAAGCCCTCCGGCGAATGGATCAACTCCTTCACCGCCTACTCCACCGACCTGCCGGAGGAGGCCGCGACCTTTCCCGCCCAGCTCGAGGTCACCTTCCCGGGTCGGCGCCAGACCCGGACCGTGGTCCAGGCGGCCCTGAAGGTTCCGGCGGAGGCCGTCGGTCGGGCCGAGCTCGCCGGCGCGAAATCCGCCAACCTCCTCCTCAACGGCGAGATCGTCCGGGAGGAGGAGCTCTTCGACCGGTTCCGCTACAAGTTCGACTTCCCCCAGGAGCGGATCCGGAGCGAGAACCTCCCCCTGGTCTTCCAGAGGTACCTCCGCCCCGGGGAGTACCGGCTGGTCCTGAAGCTGGAAGACCTGAACGGAGACCGCTACCACCGGACAGAGCGCATCATCGACGTCCCATCCGTCCAGAGCGACACATCCCCGGCTTCGGCGGACCCGGAGACGGCGAAGATCCTGGAGGAGGCGAATCGGGCCATCTCCCAGGCCGAGACCTCCATCGAGCTCGTGGAGCCGGTGGGGAGGATGCAGGTGGGGAAGGTCCGGTTCGACGCCCTGACCACCGATCCCGCCGTGGACCGGGTGGAGTTCCGCCTCGACGGGACCCCGGTCCTCACCAAGACCTCTCCCCCCTACAGCGTCGAGCTCGACCTCGGAAAGCTCCCCCGATCCCAGACCCTCTCCGCCGTGGCCGTGGACGAGGACGGCGAGTCCCTGGCCCGGGACGAGATCCTGCTCAACGCCTCCTCCCATCGTTTCGACGTCCGGATCCTCGAGCCCCGTCCCGGGGCCCGGTACTCCGACAGTCTCCGGGCCGAGGTTTCGGTGGAGGCGCCGGAGGACCGCTCGGTGGAGCGGGTCGAGCTCTATCTGAACGAGGACCTGGTGGCGACCCTCTACCAACCGCCCTGGGAGCAGCCGATCGTTCTCCAGGATCCCGGCGAGCTGGCCTACGTCCGGGCCGTGGCCTACCTCCCCGACGGCAACTCCAGCGACGACCACGTCTTCATCAACGCGCCGCCAGGGCTGGAGAACATCGATGTCCAGCTCGTGGAGCTCTACGCCTCCGTCGAGGATCGGAACGGCCGACCCGTGGAGGGCCTCACGGAGGAGGACTTCACGGTCTACGAGGACGAGGTGCGGCAGGAGATCCGGCGGTTCGAGAAGGTCGACGATCTCCCCTTCTACGCCACGGTGCTCCTGGACGTCTCCGCCTCCATGGAGGAGGAGCTGGAGGAGACCCAGGCCGCGGCCCTCTCCTTCTTCCAGGAGGCGATCACTCCCCGGGACCGGGCGGCCCTGGTGACCTTCAACGACCGACCCCGCCTGGCCCAGAAGTTCACCAACGAGCTCCTCTCCCTGGGAGGCGGCCTGGCCGGCCTCAAGGCCGAGCGGGGGACCGCCCTCTACGACTCCATCGTCTTCTCCCTCTTCTACAACAACGGGATCGACGGGCAACGGGCCCTGCTCCTCCTCTCGGACGGCGAGGACGAGAGCTCGAAGTTCACCTTCGACGAGACCCTGGAGTTCGCCCGGCGCACCGGAGTCACCATCTACTCCATCGGCCTCGGGCTGGGCCGGGGGGGACACAGAAAGGAGCTCACCAGGATCGCCGAGGAGACCGGCGGCGACAGCTTCTTCGTGGACACGGCCTCCGAGCTGGTGACGATCTACCAGCAGATCGAGGACGAGCTCCGCTCCCAGTACCTGATCGCGTACCAGTCCTCGAACACCGAGGGCGACGACGACTTCCGGGAGGTGCGGCTCGAGGTGACCGAGCCCGGCCTGGAGGCGGAGACCATCCGGGGGTACTACCCTTGAGCCCATGACCCCGATTCCCGGCGAGATCGAGATCGACGACTCCACCCGGATCCCCTCCACCGAGCTCGAGTTCACCACCTCCCGGAGCTCCGGCCCCGGAGGTCAGAACGTCGACCGGCGGGAGACTCGGGTCACCCTCCGCTTCGACATCGAGGCCACCGACTCCCTCGACGAAGAGGAGAAAGATCTGCTCCGGAAGGAGCTGGCCACCCGGATCAACAAGAACGGCATCCTCAGGGTATCGGCCCAGAAGGAGCGCTCCCAGACCGCCAACAAGAAGCTCGCTGTGGAGCGCTTCACCGAGCTCCTCCGCCGGGCCCTCTCCCCGGACGAGGAGCGGGTACCGACGAAGGTGCCCCGACGAGCGAAGGAGCAGCGCCTCCGGGAGAAGAAACGCCGCTCCGAGATCAAGCGCCTCCGGAAGACTCCCAAATGGTCGGATTGAACCGGCGGGACTGATTCGGACGGATCGAGCCCGTCCCCCCGGGACCCTCTCTACGGCTCGAAGTCCGCCAACGTCACGCCGTGGTGCTCGAGGAGAGTGCCCTCCGCCCGGTAGAGATCCGCCAGGGCCTGGAGGTACCGAACCTTGGCGGTGACGGCGTCGACCCGGGCCTGGACGAGGAGACGCTGGACCTCCAGCACGTCCAAATTCCGGGTCATCCCGACCTCGTAGCGGTCCTCCTCGATCCGGAGCTCCTCCTGCCGACTCCGGACAGCCTCCTCCGTGGCCTCGATCCGAAGCCACTGCGTCTCCACCTCGATGGCGGCCCGTCGGACCTCCTCGGCCACCCCCAGAGCCGTGTCTTCGAGGATCGCCTCGGCCCGCATCTCCGAGAGTCGCGCGCTCCGGTACCGGGCCAGCTCACCTCGTCCCAGAAGCGGCAAGCCCAGCTCCAGCCCCACGGTGTAGTTGTCGAACCGGGAGTCGTCGGCGAGATGCTCCAACCCTCCGGACAGCTCGAGGCCCAGGCTGGTGCGTCCGTAGGAAGCCACCAGGTTCAGGTCCGGCCCCAGGGCGTCCTCGGCTCCCAGCAGATCCAGCCGACGGTTCAGGGCGTCGATCCGATCCCGAAAGAGCTCCGGCCGGTGATTCAGGGCCCGCTCCACGCTGGTCTCGGCATCGATCACCGCCCTCTCGACGACGGGGTCGTCCACGGC
>JAWVZJ010000011.1:0-20017 GCA_033722255.1 Thermoanaerobaculia bacterium
ACCGTCGTGGAGCTCGGTCAGGGCTTCGAGATGGCGGGAGCGGGATTCCGCCCCTTCGGCCGAGGTCGCCTCGGGAGACGGCGCCGAGGCGCAACCGCACCAGAGCAGGACGGGAACCGCGGCGGCGAAGATCCTCCCCACGCCCCGCCGGCGAGCTCGGCGATCGACGATGTTCTGCACGGCAGGTCGGTCCACGGCTCCTCCCTCCCGGCCGCGACGAATCGTCCGGCGTTCGGCCGGGCGGCCGGAGCCCGGCCCCTTCCCTTCCCTGGTTCGGATGACGCTTCAAGCTACTGGGAGGCCGCCGATCCTGTCAAGGCGCTCCGGGTCGGCCGGGACGCCCGGCCCTGGGAATGGTGCCGGCTAGACTGGTGGCGATGGCCGAGCGAGATCCCTACTCCCGGGTGCAGTACCGGCGTCTGATCGCCTGGCCCGAGAGGATCCGTCGGGAGTGGCCCCTGATCGACGAAGTCCTGGGAAGCGGTCCCTCCCGGAGGATCGTGGAGCTGGGTTCGGGGCCGGCGCAGCACGCCCGGGCCCTGGTAGACGGCGGCTACGAGGTGGTGGCCCTCGACCGCTCGGAGTCGATGATCGAATCCGCCTCCGAGGAACCGATCCCGCCAGAGCTCGAGCTGGTCCTGGGGGACATGGTGGAGGTGGACCGACTGACCTCAGGGACCTTCGGCGGCGCCCTCTGTCTGGGAAACACCCTCCCCCACCTCGGTGACGAGGAGCGGCTCCGGCGGTTCGCCGTGGCCCTGGCCAAGGTCCTGGAGCCCGGAGCCCCTCTTCTCCTCCAGATCCTGAACTACGACCGGATCCACGACCGGGGAATCCGGTCCCTGCCCCTGAGCTTCCGGCCCCACGAAGAAGGAGAGCTCGTCTTCCTCCGGCTCATGGAGCCCCTCCCGGACGGCCGGGTCCGCTTCTATCCCAGCACCCTCCTCCTCCGGCCGGGAAGGGAGCCAGCCCTCACCCTGGAGCGGAGCCGGGAGATCCTCCTCCGGGGCTGGCGTCACCCGGAGGTGGAGGAGATCTTCCGGGAGGCCGGTCTCCGTCCGGAGCGGGCCCTGGGGGGCTTCGAGGACGAGCCCTTCGATCCGTCGGAATCCCACGATCTGGTCCTGGTCGCCCGACGGGAAGGCTGACCCCGAAGGCGTCAGCCACCCGGGCTCCGCCGGGCCCGGGGAACCACGAAGGATTGGGAGTGACAGCTCATCGGAGGAATCGTACATTTCGGCCCTCTCAGGAGACACTCCATACCCAGAACCTACCGACTCATTCAGGAGAACCGGCAACCCTCCACCGGCCCATGGACGCAATCTCTGCTGTAACCACGGCCGGGTCCGGGGCTCGTATAATGAAGATTCGGGATTCCCCATGACCCCACCGGAAGCCGATCTGGAGCCGGGCGAGGCCTGGTTCCGCACCCTCGCCGAGACCAGCTCCTTCGCGATCTTCGTCTACCGGGAGAGGTTCCTGTACGCGAATCCCGCCGCCAAGAAGCTCATGGGGATGTCCCTCTCCGAGCTCCGCGAGCTGAAGTTCTGGGAGGCCGTTCATCCAGACCACCGGGAGCTCGTCCGCCAACGGGGCGAGGCCCGGCTCCAGGGCGAGGAGGTGCCGACCCGTTACGAGTTCAAGATCCAACGCAAGGACGGGGAGAGTCGGTGGGTCGACTTCACCGCCGGGCGGATCGATTTCCACGGGGCCCCGGCGGGACTGGGAACGGCCGTGGACGTCACCGAGCGCAAGGAGGCGGAGGAGGCCCTGCACCGTGAGAAGGAGCTGGCCCAGATCACCCTGGAGTCGATCGGAGACGGGGTGATCCGGACCGACGACCGGGGCCGGATCGACTACCTGAACCCGGTGGCCGAGGAGCTGACGGGGTGGAGCGAGGAGGAAGCCGAGGGCAAGCGTCTCCGAGAAGTTCTGAAGATCGTGGACGAGGCCACCGGCGTTCCCGTGGAGAACCCCGTGGAGCACAGCCTCCGGGACGGACGGATCGGAGTCTTCCCGGGAGACAGGGTCCTGGTCTCCCGAGACGGGGGCCGGGCCCGGGTCCGGGACCTCGCAGCTCCCATCCGGGACCGAGAGGGGGAGATCGCCGGGGCGGTCCTGGTCCTCCGGGACCTGAGCCGGCTCCGGGAGCTGGAGGAGGAGATGGACCAGCTCGCCACCCGGGATCCGGTGACCGGCCTGATCAACCGCCGAGAGTTCGAACGCCGTCTGGTGGGGGCCATCGACGAGGTCGAGGCTGGCGGAGCCGGGCACGCCCTGGCCTACCTGGATCTGGACCAGTTCAAGCTCGTCAACGACACCTGCGGGCACACTGCGGGCGACGAGCTCATCAAACAGATCGGGGAGCTGATCCGGACCGTCGTGGGAGAGGACCGGACCCTGGCCCGCCTCGGTGGCGACGAGTTCGGACTCCTCCTCCGGTCCACGACGACCTCGGAGGCCCGGGATCTCGCCGAGGGGATCGTCGAGGCCGTCCGGGAGTTCCGGTTCTCCTGGGAGGATCGGCTGTTCGCCGTGGGAGTCAGCGTCGGCCTGGTCCCGATCGACGAGGAGACCCGGGAGGCGGATTCGGCCCTGAGCGCCGCTGACGCCGCCTGCTACGTGGCCAAGGAGCAGGGAGGCAACCGGGTCCACCTCCACCGACCCGACGACACGGCCCTGGCCCAGCGGTACGGCGAGATGCAGTGGGTGTCCCGGATCCACCGAGCCCTGGCCGAGGACCGACTCGTCCTCTTCCGACAGGAGATCCGGCCGGTGGACCCGTCCCGGTCCGAGGATCCCCTCTACGAGGTCTTCCTCCGCCTGAGGGAGCCCGGGGGAGAGCTCATCGGCCCCGAGGCGTTCATCCCGGCCGCCGAACGCTACAAGCTGATCGGCCGTCTCGACCGCTGGGTCCTCCGTCGAACCCTGGAGCTCGTGGCCCGGATTCGGGAGGAGGGAGATCGGAGGACCCGGTTTGCCGTGAACATCTCCGGTCAGAGCCTGGGCGACGAGGCGTTCCTCTCCTTCGCCGTCGACGAGGTGGAGCGGAGCGGGATCCCCGGGGACCGACTCTGCTTCGAGATCACCGAGACCGCCGCCGTGGCCCGCCTCACCAAGGCCCTCCGGTTCATGAGCGTGTTCCAGCGGATGGGATGCCGGTTCAGCCTGGACGACTTCGGGACCGGCGTATCCTCCTTCGCCTACCTCCGGAACCTCCCGGTGGACTACGTGAAGATCGACGGGGAGTTCGTACGGGACATGACTCGGGATCCGATCCAGCAGGCCCTGGTCCAGTCGGTGAACGGGATCGCCCACACCATGGGCGTGGAGACGGTGGCGGAGTCGGTGGAGGACGAGGCAACCCTGGAGTCCCTGCGGGATCTGGGGGTGGACCTGGCCCAGGGATACTGGATCGACCGGCCCCGGATGCTGGAGGAGCCGGGAGCCGCCCGGGCCCGGACCGGCTCCGAGTGACGCACGGAGCCCGGGACGGTCACGCAGTGCGAGCTTCCGAGGAGACGACGGACGTCCGAGGCGGGCTGCGAGGTTCGCCCATCCCGGACGAGGAGAATGTGCTCGAGAGGCGGGCTCCTCCCCGACGGCGAGAGCATCCACTCAGAGGAGTCCTCGCAGCTCGGGGACGCCCCGGATGCGTGGGTGGCTCGTCCAGGAGCCGCACCGCAGGACCCGGGCGCACGACCATCCCGGGTCTGGGGAGAGGTTTTACACAGTGAGTGAGGGAACCACATGAAGGCGCTGATGCGAGGATTGACGGTTCTGCTCCTGGGTGGGCTGCTCTGGGGCGGAGCTCCCGGGACGGCTCGGGAGCCGGGTTGGGACCGGGAGGCCGATCTCCGGCAGGCCCGGACCCTCTTCCGAGCGAACCTCGACGCGATCCGGGACCGGGACCGGGAAGCCTACCTCTCCTGCTACCTCGACACGGAGGATCTGGTCCGGGCCGGCTTCGCCGGCGTCTCCCGGGGATACGAGGATTTCGCCGCCTCGGCCGGAGAGGGTTGGCCGGATCTCTTCGAGGGCCGGGACCTCCAGCTCTCCCCCGTGGCCCCGGGGGTCGTCTACGGGACCTACCGGTACCGGGTCCGCTACGGGCCCGACGAGCAGCGGGGGATCTCGGAGCGACTCTTCCTGGACACCGACGACGGCTGGAAGATCGCGGTGACCACCGCCTTTCAGGGACCGGAGAACCTTCCCCCGCCGCCCCTGGTCCTGGAGGGCGCCACCCTGGTGGACGGGACCGGTGACGATCCGGTCTCCGACGCGGTGGTGGTGGTCCGGAACGGGCGGATCGACTGCGCCGGGGCCCGGGCCGACTGTCCGGTCCCGGAGGGGGTGGAGAGGATGGCCCTCGCCGGACACTGGATCACCCCCGGCCTGGTGGACGGCCACGTCCACCTGTCCCAGACCGGATGGGCCGACGGACGACCCGACGCCCTGGACGTCCGGGATCGCTACCCCTACCCGGAGGTCCAGGCCTCTCTCCGGGAGAATCCGGAGCGGTTCTTCCGCTCCTACCTCTGCTCCGGCGTGACCGGAATCCTCGACGTAGGGGGCTATCCCTGGACGATCTCCCGGGAGACGGGCCTGGAGGCACCCCACCTGGCGGCCACCGGGTCCCTCCTGTCCACGATCGACTTCTGGCTCAACCTCCCGGCCCGGCACCAGTTCCTCTACCTGGAGGACGAGGAGGCGGCCCGGGAGGGCGTGGCGGCCCTGAAGGCCGCCGGAGCCGACGCGGTGAAGGTCTGGTACATCCCGCCTCGGGATCGCACCTTCCAGGAGGCCGCGGAGGCGGTCCGGGCGGTCGGGAGAATCGCCGACGAGGCCGGCCTCCCCCTCTTCGTCCACGCCACCGGTCTCCGGGAGGCGAAGGTCGCGGTGGAGGCGGGGGCCGAGCTCCTGGTCCACAGCATCTGGGATCGGGAGGTGGACGAGGAGCTTGTGGAGTCGATCCTCCGACAGGGCACCGCCTACTGCCCGACCCTGGAGGTCGGCGCGGGCTATCTCCGGCTCTACGAGGCGGCGGCGAAGGGTTGGGCGCCGGAGGTCGACGATCCCCACGGCTGCGTGGACCCGGAGACCCGGGCCAGGGTGGCGGAGACGGCGGAGCTCGGGGCCCTCCTTCCGGCGGACCTGGACCTCGAGGCTCGGCAGAGACGCCTGGAGCGGGAGTCCCGGGTCGCCGACGCGAATCTCGTCCGTCTCGCAGAGGCCGGAGTCCCGATCGTGGCCGGGACCGACGCCGGCAATCCCCTCACCTTCCACGGACCGGCGATCCTGTCCGAGCTCGAGGCCATGGAGGCGGCCGGGATGTCACCGAGCGAGGTCCTGGTGGCCGCGACCCGGAACGGAGCCCGGTTCCTGGGTCGGGGAGAGGACCTGGGAAGCCTGGAGGCCGGCAAGATCGCGGATCTCCTGGTCCTGGCCGAAGACCCCACCGAGTCCACCTCGGCCTTCCGGGCCCTCCGTCAGGTCATGCGGGGCGGCGTCCTCCGGAGTGTCGAGGAGCTGGCCGCTCCGGCGACCGAACCCTCCGGCTCCGAACCGTAGAGGTGTCCCGGACGGGCGAAGCCGGCCCTCTGCCGGGCTTCACTCTCCCGAGGCGCCGGGCTCGATCCGGAAGGGATCGACGATCCGGACGCCATCGAGCTCCTGCTCATGCCTCAAATCCTCCGTCAGAAGGAAAGAGCAACCCGCGATCTGCGCCGCCGCCACGATCAGGGAGTCCCACCACGACAGAGTGTGGCGATCCTGGAGCACCCAGGCCCCTTCCAGCGTCGAGCGATCCAGAAGGAGAGGATCCCACGAGAAAAGAGCTCCGTCTCGAACAGATCCGTGGACGAGGAATCCTCAGGAGCCCAGCAGAGTCTCCTCCCGCTCCTCGGCCTCCTCCTCCGTGTCGATGTCCTTCGCCAGGGAGAGCGTCTCGAAGATCCCCACCCGGCCCAGGCGCTCCGGATGCTTCCTCCGGTGTCGCCGGTGGATGTAGGTCCGACTCAGTCGCCGCTCGATCTCCTCCTGGTGGATGAGACCGTCCCGGAGCCGGTAGGCCAGGGCGATCCCGTTCCCCAGGGCGGTCAGGGTCCGGAGGGGGGCTCGGAGCCGGACCAGCCGCTGGAGATCCTGACGGATCAGGAGGAAGAGGACGTGACGGATCATGGTCCAGAAGCGATAGACGATCCGCCGGTTCCTGCTCTCGTAGGCGACCTGGAAGCAGGCATTGGTCAGCTCCTGATAGACCACGGCGGCATCCGCGATCACCAGGTGGCCCGGCAGGACCCGGCGAGCATCTCCTCCACCCCGGGGAATCACCCGGTACTGGGGCTTCCAGGCCGATGCCCCGAGCTCCTCCTTCCGGTCCGGAGCCGCAATCAGCGGATACCAGAAATCCAGGGGCGCGTGGGCGTGGTAGTCGTCCAGGAGAACCCGGAGATCGATGACGTCGGGCAGGATGTCGCAGGTGGTGATGGCCACGGGGCGCACCGAAGCGATGCGCTCCATCTCGTCGAGCCCGGCCCGGATGTTGTCCCCAAAGGTGCCGTCGGTGTCGATGACCGGAACGCCGTCCCGCTCCTCGCCGTAGCTCTCGGCCGGGCCGGCCACCAGGATCGGGCCGAACCCCCCGCAGGTCCGGAGACGCTCCAGAACGAGGTCGATCAGGGGCTCTCCACCGAGGCGGATGTCCATCCCCTTGGCTCCCACCAGGGGGTGACTCCGGGTTCCCTCCGGGAGGATCGTGGGCTCGGGATCCCCGCCGGCGAGGACGATCAGAGGAATCTCGGGATGCGACATTTGGGTACCGGCTACGTGGAGATTCGAGTGTACAGTCGATCCGCCGCCGCTCGCTCCGACTCAGCGAAGCCTCTTCGCCTCCTCCCGGATTCTCTTCTTCGTCGCCGCCCAGGAGCAGATCGGACACTCACCGAGATCGTGTCCCCGGGCAGGACAGTGCTCCCGTCCGAAGTAGATGATCTGGAGGTGCCTTCTCCCCCACTCCTCCTTCGGGAAGACCTTCTTCAGGTCCCTCTCGGTCTTGCGGACGTTCGACCCGTCCGAGAGGCCCCATCGGTCGGCCAGGCGATGGATGTGGGTGTCCACCGGGAAGGCCGGCGTCCCGAAGGCCTGGACGGCGACGGCGCTGGCGGTCTTGTGACCGACTCCCGGGAGCTTCTCCATCTCCTCGAGCTCCTCGGGAACCTCGCCGTCGTAGTCTTCCACCAGGATCTCGGACAGACGCTTCAAGCGGCGGGCCTTGGTCGGAGCCAGGCCGCAGGTCCGGATCTGCTCCAGGATCTCCTCCACCTCGAGCTCCGCCATCTCCTCCGGCGTCGACGCCATCTCGAACAGCCCCGGCGTCACCTTGTTGACCCGGGCGTCGGTGGTCTGGGCCGAGAGCATCACCGCCACCAACAGGGTGAACGGGTCCCGGTGCTCCAGGGGGATCCCCGGGCCCGGATAGAGCTCGTCCAGGATCTCACCGATCTTCTCCGCCTTCTCCGCCCGCCTCATGGCCGGGATGGTATCGAACCCGGCGACCGGCATGCGGGTTGCACTCGAAGGAGCCTGCCCGGCAAAGAGACGGGCAGGCGGATTCCCACAATCGCCGCGAAGGGCGAATCGCCGTGGAGAAGGAGGACGAGATGGCGAAGAAGAGCGAAGACGAGAGCAGGACGAGCAAGAAGAAGATCCTGGCCACGGCCGCGGGGGTCGCCGCCGCCACCGCCGCCGGAGTCGTGGTGGCCAAGAAAATCAAGCAGAGCAATGCCGAAGATCTGAAAGTCTACCATGTCCTCCCGGTGGAGGACGGCTGGGCGGTGAAGGCCCAGCACGAGGGCCACCCCCACAGCACCCACGCCACCAAGAAGGAGGCCCTGGAGGCCGCCCGGGAGGTGGTCAAGGGAGACGGTCCCACCCAGCTGATCATTCACCGGAAGGACGGCTCGCTCCAGGACTCCCACCGGTACGGGGAGGAGCACGCCTGACGGTCGGTTACCCTTCACCCGATGGAGGGTGACGTCGGCAACCCGGTTCTCGTGCTGGAGGGAGTCGGAAAGCGGTACGCCGGGGCCGAGAGGCCGGCCCTCCGGGACGTGGACCTCGCCGTGACCGAAGGGGAGGTGCTGGCCCTCGTCGGCGAGAGCGGGAGCGGGAAGACGACCCTGCTCAAGACGGTGAACCGCCTGGTGGCTCCCAGCCGGGGCACGGTGACCTGGAAGGACACCGACGTGGCGGATCTCGATCCGGTCGAGCTCCGACGTCGGATCGGATACGTCCAGCAGGAGGGCGGGCTCATCCCCCACTGGACCGTGGGGAGGAACGTGGAGCTGGTCCCCCGGCTGCTGGGTTGGGACGAGGACGAGCGCCGGGAGCGGAGCCGGGAGCTCCTCTCCCTGGTCCATCTGGAGCCCGACCAGATCCTCCCCCGCTATCCGAAGGCCCTCTCCGGGGGCCAGAGACAGCGGGTGGCCGTGGCCCGGGCCCTGGCCGCCCGGCCGGACCTGGTCCTCTTCGACGAGCCCTTCGGCGCCCTGGACGCCGTGACCCGGTCCCGGCTCCACCGCCTCTTCCAGGAGGTCCGTGGCGAGATCGGGTTCACCGCCCTCTTCGTGACCCACGACCTCGGGGAGGCGTTCCTTCTCGCGGATCGGATCGCGGTCCTCTACGAGGCCGAGGTCCTCCAGGTGGCGACCCCGGAAGCCCTGGAGACGAGTCCTGAGCACCCCTACGTGGAAAAGCTCCTGAGCCTCCGCGTCGAGGGAGCCTCCGCCGGAGCCGCCTCGTGAAACTCGCCAGTGCCATGAACCCTCGATTCCACTTCCCGGTCGTCCTGTCGTTGCTCATGCTGCTCCCAGCCGCGGGAAGGGGCCAGGAGCCGGTTGTGGTGGGCTCGAAGAACTTCGAGGAGAACCGGCTCCTGGGAGAGATCGCGGCGCAGCTCATCGAAGACCGTCTTCAGGTTTCGGTGGATCGGCGGCTGGGACTGGCCGGGACCCAGGTGGTGTTCGAGGCCCTCCGAAACGGTGCCATCGACCTCTATCCCGAGTACACCGGGACCGGCCTGGTGACGATCCTGGAGGAGGAGCCGGTCTCGGATTCCATCGTCGCCCTCCGGCGGGTCCGGCAGGCGTTCCTGGAGCGCTGGGATCTCTGGTGGCTCGTCCCCCTGGGCTTCGAAAACGCCTACGAGATCGCCGTCTCCCGGGAGGTGGCCGAGGAGCACGGACTGGAGACGATCTCGGACCTGGCCCGAGTCGAAGACCTCCGGGGCGCCTTCGGGTACGAGTTCCTTCAACGCCCGGACGGGCTTCCGGGACTGACCGACACCTACGATCTGGACCTGGCCTCGACGGTGGGCATGCAGCAGGCCCTGAAGTACCGGGCCGTGGCCAGCGGCGAGGCCGACGTCCTGGACGTCTACACCACCGAGGGCAAGCTCTTGACCTACGACCTCCAGCTCCTGGAGGACGACCGGGGATTCTTCCCTCCCTACGAAGCGGTCTACCTCGTCCGGGAGGGCGCACTGGAGGAGACGGACGGGCTGGCGGCGACCCTGTCGCTGCTCTCCAACGCCTTCACCGAGTCCGAGATGCGCTCCCTGAACCACGCCCTGGAGGAGGGCGGGGAGGAGCTGGCGGTGGTGGCCCGGAGGGCGCTGGAGGAGAGGGGCCTGGTCGGCGAGAATGCCCCACCGGGCACGACCCCTCCTGTCCGCGGGGGTGAGGGCTTCCTCTCCGAGGTCCGGCGAAACCGGGGCCTGCTCCTGACCTGGACCCTCGAGCACCTGGGGCTGACCGCCGGAGCCCTGGCCGCCGGGGTCCTGGTGGCCGTGCCCCTGGGGCTGGCCCTGGAGCGGAGGCGCCGGTGGGGGGAGTCGGTCGTCCGGGCCGTGGGCGTGACCCAGACCATCCCCTCCCTGGCCATCCTGGCCTTCATGATCCCGCTCCTGGGCATCGGGGTGGTCCCGGCCCTGGTGGCGCTCTGGATCTACTCCCTGTTCCCGATTCTCCGGAACACCTACACCGGGCTGCTGGGCGCCGACCCCGACGCCGTCGAGGCGGGCACCGCCCTGGGAATGACCCCCCGGCAGGTGTTGATGGAGATCCGGCTGCCCCTGGCCGCCCCGGTGATCCTGGCCGGAATCCGGACCTCCGCCGTCCTGGTGGTGGGCACCGCCACCCTGGCCGCCTTCATCGGCGCCGGAGGGCTCGGAGAACCGATCATCACGGGACTGCAGATGAACGATCCCCAGCGGATGCTCCTGGGGGCGATCCCCGCCGCGCTGCTGGCCATCGCGGTGGACCGGTTCCTGGCCTGGATCGAGGCCAGGGTCCGGCCCCGGGGACTCGAGGACCGGGGCGAGGTCGGCACCCTGCCCTGAGGGTTACTCCGGCTTCACGAAGGTGCCCTCGGGGATCTCGGGATTCACCTGGACCTCGGAGATCGTGACCGTCGACGACTCCTCGTCGTCCTGGTAGATCACGACGTGGAACGGCCGCATCAGGCCGTCCACCTCCCGGTAGTCGGAGTAGACGGTCCGCTGGGTCACCACCGCCCCGGTCCGGTCCGTGGTCTTGGCCTCGGTCTGGAGAATCCGGCCGGACTCGGGATCCAGAAACCACCGGATCCGTTTCCCGTCGACCTCCACGTCCAGGATCCGGGCCTCGGTTCCGTCGACCTCCTCCGCGCCGGCGTCGGCCACCGGGTACTCCTCCTCGTCCCAGCGCTGGGCGATCAGGAGGGGCTCCTTCCGGAGCTCCTTCAAGAGCTCCTCCTTCTGGGATCCGGGGAGGGGTCGGGTCCCCATCGGGGTCACCATGAAGGCCTCCTCGGGAGTGGCCACCATGGTCATCTCCCCCATGGGCATGGTCATCGTCTGACGGACCGAGTCCGGGAAACGCTCCAGGGAGACGATCTCCAGGGTCATGGGACCCTGGGGCGTCTGGGCGTCCACCGAGCCCTGGATCCGGAGGGCCTGGACCCCGTCCACGGCGCTCTGGCCTCCCATGCCTTCCACGGCCAGGGCCATGAGCTCCCTGCCGGCGTCGTTCGCGGTGACGGCCTCCTCCTCGCCGGCGCTGGGCTCGGGGATGGTGATGTCCAGCTCTTCCACCTCGCCGAGCTCCGAGAGCTCCCCGTCGAACTCCGACGGCTTGCCCACGACAAGGACCGCGATCTTCTCCGGATCGATGTACTCCCGGGCCACCCGCTGGACCTCGTCCCGGGTCACGTTCCGGATCTCCTCCGGGAAGCGGTCCACGAAGTCCAGGGGATAGCCGTAGAACTCCAGGGCCATCTTCTCCCGGAGGATCTCCTCCCTGGAGTCGAAGTTGAAGACGAAGGAGTTGAGCAGGCTCTCCTGGGCGAGGCTCATCTCCTCCTCGGTGATCGGACCCTCCTGGAGCTTGTCGATCTCGCCGTAGAGGGCCTGGATCGACTCCAGAGTGGAACCGCTCTTGGTCCCCATGGAGATCGAGAACATGCCCGGATGGTCGTAGGCGCTCCCCACGCCTCCTCCGACGGAGTAGGCGAGGCCCCGGTCGGAACGGATGTGGGAGAAGAGCCGGGCCGCGAAGCCGCCGCCGAAGATCTCGTTCATCACCCGCACCGCCCAGTAGTCCGGATTGCTCCGGACGATGCCGGGATGGACGAACCGGATGTTCGACTGGGTGACGTCCTCCTTCTTGACCAGGTAGATCCCCGGATCCGCCATCTTCACCGGGATCTCGGGAACCTCCACCTCCGGGCCCCGGGGCCAGTCGCCGAAGGCCTCCCGGAGGGTCTTCTCCATCTGCGCCGGGTCGAAGTCTCCGGTGACACCGATCACCATGTTGTTCGGATGGACGGTCCCCTCGTGCCACTCCAGCAGGTCCTCCCGCCCCACGGCGGCCACGGTGTCGTACTCGGGGACGCGGGCGTAGGGGGAGAGCTCGCCGTAGACGAGCTGCCGGGCCTCCCGGGCAGCGATCCCCCGGGGATCGTCGTTCCGCCGGGCGATCCCGGTCCGGACCTGCTCTTTGGCCAGGTCGATCTTCTCCTCCCGGAAAGCGGGGTTCTCCAGGAGATCCACGACCACGGGAAAGACCTCCCCGAAGTCCTCGGCCAGGGAGTCCCACGAGAGCGAGGTGGAATCCCGATCCCCGGAGCTCTCCACCTCCGCGGCCCGGGACTCGAGGAACCGGTCCAGCTCGTCACCGGTCTTCGACTCGGTGCCGCCGGTGCGCCAGGCCTGGCCGTAGATCGAGACCAGGCCGGTCTTGGCGGCGGGCTCGTCCCGGGAGCCTCCCCGGATCGAGACGATACCCCGGATGAGGGGCAGCTCGTGGTCCTCCTGGAGGAAGATCACGAGCCCGTTGCCGAGCTCGATCCGCTTCGGCTCCGGGATCTCGAATTCGGGCAGGGGCGGAGCCTCGATCTCCTCCCAGCTCTCGGGGATCTCCTCGGCGGCCTCCGCGGCTTCGACGGGGAAGATTCCCCAACCCGAGAGAAGCAGGATCGCGGGGAGCAGGATCGTGGCGAACGGCTTCGTCTTCTCGATCACTTTCGTCATCCTTCCTCTCCTTCCGTCGATCCGGAGCCCTCGGGGCTCCCGGGCTCGGCCTCCGCAGGATCCGTGGTCTGGATCATGGCCACCGTCCGCCGCTCCGGCACGAAACTCTCCTGGGCGACCCGGAGGACGTCCTCCGCCGTCACCTCGTCGATCCGATCCACCTGGCGGAAGAGCTCCCTCCAGTCGCCGTAGAGGGCCTGGTAGCTCCCGATCTGGAAAGCCAGGCCCTGGTTGCTCCGGAGCTGTCGGAGCAGGTTGGCCTTGGCCTTGGTCTTCACCATCTCCAGCTCCTCCTCGCTGACCTTCTCGGTCCGGAGGCGGTCGATCTCCTCCCGGATCGCGGTCTGCATCTCCTGCGGGGTGTGCCCCGGCGTCGGGACGGCGAAGAAGGCGAAGAGGTTCCGGTACTTCTCGCCGGGCATGTTGTTGAACCCGGCGGCCACGGCGGCGATCTTCTGGTCCCGGACCAGGGACTTGTAGAGCCGGGAGGTCCTACCGTCGGAGAGGATGTCGGCGATGGCGTCGTAGACCGCGTTGTCCGGGTGGGTGGCCGGGGGCTTGATGTAGCCCTCGACGTAGAACGGCTGGGTCTGCTCCTCGATCACGACCTTCCGCTCGGCGATCTGGGGCGGCTCCTCGGTCCGGAGGGGCTCCGGCGCCGGCGCGGCCGGCAGCCGGCCGAAGTACTTCCGGACCACCGGAAGGACCTCCTCCGGGGTCACGTCCCCGGCCACGGTGACGACCATGTTCGAGGGCACGTAGTACTTGTCGTAGAACTCCTTCGCGTCGGCGGCGGAGAAGGTCCGGAGATCCGAGGGCCATCCCACCACCGGCTGCCCGTAGGGATGGGCCAGGAAGGCGGCGGCCAGGAACTGCTCGACCAGGCGGCCCACCGGATTCGACTCGCTCCGCATCCGGCGCTCCTCCATCACCACGTCCCGCTCCTCGTAGAACTCCCGCATCACCGGCTCCATGAACCGCTCCGACTCCAGGTAGGCCCAGAGCTCGAGCCGGTTCACGGGGAATGAGTAGAAGTACCCCGTCTCGTCGGAGCTGGTGAAGGCGTTGAGCCCCACGCCGCCGACCCGGTCGATGATCTCGCCGAACTCGTTGCTGACCACGTACTGGTCGGCCTCCTCGATGGCGGCCCGCCACTCCTTCTCCAGGCGCTCCACCTCGTCGGTGTCCGGATTCTTGGCCCGACGGGCCCGATCGTAGGCCCGGTAGGCCTCCTCCACCTTCGCCAGGGCCTTCTTCTCGGCCTCGTAGTCGCTGGTGCCGATGGTGTGGGTGCCCTTGAAGGCCATGTGCTCGAACATGTGGGCCAGCCCGGTGATCCCGGGAACCTCCCGGTCCGCGCCGACGTTCACGTGGGTGAAGAACGAGAAGACCGGGGCCTCGTGGCGCTCGACGACGATCACCGTGAGACCGTTGTCCAGGGTCTCGACGGTGGTCCGCTCCTCGAAGGACGCCAGGTCCTGACTCTCCGCCGCAGGAACGAAGAGCAGGGGGAGGAGCCCGATCGCGAGCGTCAATGCGATACGTCGCATGGATACCTCCTGGGTGATGATCGAAAGGTAGTCGTGTCTCGGAAGTGGACTCGGTCCGGTCCCTCCTACGAAAAATTCGAGTCCGGGGTTTCGGCGATCCGGCAACCGTCCGGAGAGCGCCCGAACCTCCACGAGGATCTCAGGCACGAAACCCCGCTGTCAATCTTCGGGGTTCCGCTACTCGGCCGCCTCGGATTCCCGGGCGAGACGCTCCTCGCGTTCCTGGGCGTCCACGACGGTGATCGCCGCCATGTTCACGATGTCCGTGACCTCCACTCCCCGCTGGAGGACGTGGACCGGCTTCTCCATCCCCAGGAGGATCGGTCCGATGGCCTCGGCGTCGGCCAGGCGCCAGATCAGCTTGTAGGCGGTGTTGGCGGAGTTGAGCTCCGGGAAGACCAGCACGTTGGCCGCCCCCCGGAGATCGGCCCATGGATAGCTCTCCCGGAGCATCTCCTCCAGAACCGCCGTGTCCGCCTGCATCTCCCCGTCCACCTCGAGGTCGGGGCAGCGCTCCCGGACGATCTCCACCGCCCGGCGGACCTTCTTGGCCTGGGGATGGGTGTTGGAGCCGAAGTCCGAGAAGGAGAGCATGGCCACCCGGGGCTCGATCTCGAAGCGCCGGGTGAACTCCGCCGTCAGCCGGGCGATCTCGGCCAGGACCTCCGGCCCGGGCTCGATGTTCACCGTGGTGTCGGCCAGGAAGAAGAGCCGGTCCTCCAGGATCAGGATGTAGCAGCCCGAGACCCTCTCCACGTCGGCCCGGGTCCCGATGATCCGCAGCGCCGGCCGGATGGTGTCGGCGTAGTACTGGGTGAGGCCGGAGATCAGGCCGTCGGCGTCCCCGACCTCCACCATCATCGGACCGAAGTAGTTCCGGGAGCGCATCAGCTTCCGGGCGTCCTCCGCCGTCACCCCGTCCCGGCGACGCATCTGGTGGAGCCGCTCGGCGTAGTCGTCGAACTTCTCCGAGCTCTCGTTGTGGATGATGGTGATCTCCTCCTTCGGGAGATCCAGCTCCTCCAGGGTCTCCTCGATCTTCCGCTCCCGGGCCAGGAGGATCGGATGGGCGATCCCCTCGTCCACCAGGATCTTCGCCGCCCGGAGGATCTTCGGATGCTCCCCCTCCGGGAACACGACCCGCTTCGGCGCGGACTTCGCCCGGTCCAGGATGTCGTGCATGAGCTCGAAGCGCCGGGAGATCAGGGTCTCCAGGCTCCGCTCGTACTCCTCGAGGCTCTCGATGGGACGCCGGGCCACCCCGCTCTCCATGGCGGCCCGGGCCACCGCCGGAGCCACCCGGAGGAGGACCCGGTGGTCGAAGGGCTTCGGGATCAGGTACTCCCGGCCGAACTTCAGGGTCTTGAGCCCGTAGGCCTTGAGGACCGAGTCCGGGACGTCCTCCCGGGCCAGCTCGGCCAGGGCCCGGACGGCGGCCAGGAACATCTCCTGGTTGATGTGGGTGGCGGAGGTGTCCAGGGCGCCCCGGAAGAGGAAGGGAAATCCCAGAACATTGTTCACCTGGTTCGGATAGTCGCTCCTGCCGGTGGCCATGATCACGTCGTCCCGGGCCTCCATGGCCTCGTCGTAGCCGATCTCGGGCTCCGGGTTGGCCATGGCGAAGACGATCGGATTCTCGGCCATGGACCGGAGCATCTCGGGATCCACGATCCCCCCGATGGAGAGGCCCACGAAGACGTCGGCCCCCTCCATGGCCTCCTCCAGCGTCCGGAGCCCGGTGTCCGGAGCGGCGAGCTCCCTCTTCTGGGGGTTGGTGATCCCCTCGTCCCGCCCCTCGTAGATCACTCCGTGGCGGTCGCAGAGGATCAGGTTCTCCCGCCGGGCCCCCAGCTCGAGATAGAGCCGGACGCAGCCGATGGCGGCGGCGCCGGCGCCGGAGAAGACGATCGTGACCTCGTCGATCTCCTTCTCCGCCAGCTCCAGGGCGTTCAGCAGGGCGGCACCGGAGATGATGGCCGTCCCGTGCTGATCGTCGTGGAAGACGGGGATCCGCATCGACTCCTGGAGGCGGCGCTCGATCTCGAAGCACTCCGGGGCCTTGATGTCCTCCAGGTTGATCCCACCGAAGGTGGGCTCCAGGAGCTCCACGGTCCGGACGAGCTCGTCCACGTCCTCGGTGTCCACCTCCAGGTCGAAGACGTCGATGTCGGCGAAGCGCTTGAACAGCACCCCCTTCCCCTCCATGACCGGCTTGCCGGCCAGGGCTCCGATGTTCCCCAGTCCCAGGACCGCGGTGCCGTTGGTCACCACCGCGACCAGGTTGCCCCGGGCGGTGTAGTCGTAGACCCGCTCCGCCTCGTCGGCGATCTCCCGGCAGGGCCAGGCGACCCCCGGGGAGTAGGCCAGGGAGAGGTCCCGCTGGGTGGAGGTGGACTTGGTGGGGACGACCTGGATCTTCCCCTTCCGGTCCCGCCGGTGGTAGTCGAGGGCGTCCTCGCGGTCGATCTTTTTCATGACCGCCAGTCTATCCGGGTCACGGAAGCTCGAACCGGCGGTCCCGGATGAGATCGGCGAGCTTCTCCGGGGACACGGGACGGCTGAAGTAGAAGCCCTGGCCCTCGCCGCAGCCGGCCCTCCGGACGAGTCGGAGCTGGTCCTCGGTCTCCACCCCTTCCCCCACGGAGGTCAAGCCCAGGCTGTCGGACATGGCCACCACGGCCCGGATGATGGCCGAGTCACCTCGCTCGGCACCCTGGAGGAAGGCACGGTCGATCTTGAGCTCGTCGATGGGCAGCATCCGGAGATACCCCAGGGAGGAGTACCCGGTGCCGAAGTCGTCCATGGCGATTCCCACTCCCAGGGTCTGGAGACTCCGGAGCTGCTCCACACTCGCCTCCCCGCTCTCCATGAGGAGGGTCTCGGTGATCTCGATGGTCAGGCGGTCCTGGGAGAGGTTGGAGCGGTCCAGGGCGGCCCGGACCTTCCGGTCGTACCCCCCTTCGGCGAGCTGCCGGGTGGAGGTGTTCACGGACACGGGAACCGTCTTCAGCCCCCCTTCCTCCCAGCGGGCCATCTGGACACAGACCTGATCCAGGATCCACTCCCCCAGGGGCACGATCAGCCCCGTCTCCTCCGCCAGGTCCAGGAAGTGGGCCGGGGTCAGGAGTCCCCGCTCGGGATGCTGCCATCGAACCAGGGCTTCGGCCCCGGTGATCTCCCCGGTGGTCAGATCGATCTTCGGCTGGTAGAGAAGGATGAACTCCTCGTCTCGGACCGCCCGTCGGAGCTGGCTCTCGAGGTTGAGACGATCCACGGAGTCGGTTCCGATCTCCGGGGCGAAGAACTGGTAGCGGTTTCGGCCCCGGGCCTTGGCCCGGTACATGGAGGCGTCGGCGTGCTTGAGCAGGCTCGCCCGGTCCTCCCCGTCCCGGGGGAAGACACTGATTCCGATGCTCGCGGTCACGTTGATCTCGTGCCCGTCCAGGGGAAAGGGCCGGGTCAGGGAGCCCAGCATCCGCTCTGCCACCCGGACGATCTCCTCCCGGTCCTCGACTCCCTCCAGGACAACGGTGAACTCGTCCCCGCCGAAGCGAGCCACGGTGTCCTGACGCCGCAGACACTCCTCCAGGCGGCCGGCGACCTTCTTCAACAACCGGTCTCCCACGGCGTGGCCGAGGCTGTCGTTGACGGTCTTGAACCGGTCCAGGTCGGCGAAGAGGAGGGCCACCCGGTCCTCCCGCCGCCGGGCCTGCTCCAGGGCGTGATCCAGGCGGTCCTCGAACAGGGTCCTGTTGGCCAGCCCGGTCAGGGGATCGAAGCGAGCCAGAAAGCGGAGCTTCTCCTCCGAGCGCTTCCGCCGCGTGATATCCGTGACCACGGCGATGAAGTGGGTGACCGCACCCTCCTCGTCCCGCCCGGGCGTGATCTCGACCTGGGCCAGGAACCGGTCTCCGTCCTTCCTCTCCTGCCAGATCTCCCCGCTCCACCGCTCCCGGACGATCAGGCTCCGGCGCACGTGGTCGTAGAAGGCCCGGTCCTGGGCCTCGCCGTAGAGGACGGAAACGTCTCGGCCCACCAGCTCCTCCGCCGAGCGCTTCGTCATCCGGCAGAGGATCCGGTTGACGGCCAGGATCGTCCCGTCCACGTCGGTGATCAGGACGCCGTCGGTGATGCTCTCGAAGACCGTGGCCCACAGACGGAGCTGAGTTTCGGTCTCCTTCCGCTCGGTGATGTCGGTGCAGGTCCCGGCCATCCGGACCGGTCGGCCCTCCGCGTCCCGCTCCACGATGTTTCCCCGGTCCAGGACCCAACGCCAGGATCCGTCCGAGGCCAGGATCCGGTACTCCGACTCGAAGGAGCTGGCCCGGCCGTCCAGGACCCGGTCGATCCGTCGGAGGACCTCCGAGCGATCCTCGGGATGGATCAGGGACTCCCAGAGCTCCGGACCCGGTGGCAGCTCCCCGGGCTCGTACCCCAGGAGCTCCGCCATCCGGACCCGGACGATGCGGTCGTTCCGGAGATCCCAGTCCCAGAGTCCGTCTCCGCTCCCCTTCAGGGCGAGCTGGAGCCTCTCCTCGTTCCGCCGGATCGTTCGCTGGACCCACTGCTTCCGACGGGCCCTGCGCCTCCAGACGAGGGATCCGGCCAACGCCGCTCCCGCGATCAGGAGCAGGTAGGCGGCCAGGGCCGACGGCGTCCTCCAGAGCGGCGGCCGGACCTCCACCCGGAGCCGGGCTTCGTCCTCGCTCCAGACCCCGTCGTGGTTGGTGCCCCGGATCCTCACGTCGAAGGTCCCGGGAGACAGATTGGTCAGGGTCAGCTCCCGGGTCTCGCCCAGCTCGACCCAGCCGTGGGTGACGCCGTCCATCCGGTAGGAGTACCGATTCCGGCCGGGCTCCGCGTAGTCCAGGGCAGCGAACTCGAGGGAGAGCATTCGGACCCCGGGTCCCAGGACCAGCTCCCCCGAGCCACCGGCCGTGCCGGGAATCCTCCGGGACTCCCCGTCCACCCTGAGCTCGGTGATGACGACCGGGGGATGGAACCCGCTGACCTCGATGGCGGAGGGAGAGAAGACGTTGTACCCGCTGACGCCGCCGAAGAGGAGGCGGTCGCCGGAGCCCGGGGCACAGGAGCCCCCATTGAACTCCAGGGCCTGGAGACCGTCGCTGGTGTCGAAGGCCCGGACCTCCCGTCGAGAAGGATCGAACCGGGCCAGACCCCGGTTCGTGCTCAGCCAGAGATCTCCTTCGGACTCCAGGATGCAGTAGACGGTGTTGTCCGGCAGTCCGTGGGCCTCGGTGAAGTGCTCGAAAACCTCCCGCCCGGGGAGGAACCGATCGAGTCCCCGGTCGGTGCCGATCCAGAGGATTCCCCGGGAATCCCGGTACAGGGTCCGGACCTGGACCCCGCCCAGGCTGGCGGGACGGGTCGCGTCGTGCCGGTACCTCGTCACCCTCGCCGTCTCCGGATCCAGGAGATCGAGGCCCTCGGCCGTTCCCACCCAGACGGTCCCGTCGGGGTTCCGGAGAAGGGTCAGGACCAGATCGCTTCCGAGGGTCGAGGGATCCTCGAAATCGCTCCGGTGGTGCACGACCGAGCCGTCGGGGCGCAGGAGATCCACTCCGCCTCCGAAGAGCCCGATCCACGCCCCACCCTCCGGGAGAAAGGCCACGTCCCGGACGCTTCCCGATCCCAGGGAGCCCGGCTCTCTCGGCCGGTGCCGGATCTCCCGGAGGAGCTCGATCGGCGGCCCGGGGTCCAGGACCGTCAGCCCACCGTCGGTTCCTACCCAGATCGCTCCGTCCGGGGCTTCGGCCACGGTCCAGACCGGGGTCTCGAGGCTCGTCCCCCCACCGGGAGCCTCCACGGCCCGGATCGTCCCGTTCTCCCTCCGTGCCAGCCCCTCGTTGGTGCCGATCCAGGTGACGCCGGAGGAATC
>JAWVZJ010000012.1:0-19663 GCA_033722255.1 Thermoanaerobaculia bacterium
GACGGTCATTCCCCCGAATGACAACAAGTTCGCCGCGCTCAACAGTGCCGTGTGGTCGGGTGGGTCGTTCATCTACGTCCCGCCGGGCGTGCACGTAGACCAGCCCCTCCAGGCCTATTTCCGGATCAACTCGGAGAACATGGGTCAGTTCGAACGGACCTTGATCATCGCCGAGGAGGGATCCTACGTCTCCTACCTCGAGGGCTGCACCGCCCCGATGCGGGACGAGAACCAGCTCCATGCGGCGGTGGTGGAGCTGATCGCTCACGACGACGCCGAGATCAAGTACTCGACGGTCCAGAACTGGTATCCCGGGGACCCGGAGACGGGCCAGGGCGGGATCTTCAACTTCGTCACCAAACGGGGCCTGGCCGAGGGAGACGGCTCCAAGATCTCCTGGACACAGGTGGAGACGGGCTCCGCCATCACCTGGAAGTACCCGTCGGTGATCCTCAAAGGCGACAACACGACCGGCGAGTTCTACTCCGTGGCCGTGACCAACGGTCGCCAGCAGGCGGACACCGGGACGAAGATGATCCACGTGGGCGAGAACACGAAGTCCACCATCATCTCCAAGGGGATCTCCGCCGGAGAGAGCCAGAACACCTACCGGGGCCAGGTCAAGATCCTGAAGAAGGCCGGGAACGCCAGGAACTTCTCCCAATGCGACTCGATGCTGATCGGGGACCGCTGCGGGGCCCACACCTTCCCGTACATCGACGTCCAGAACCCCTCGGCCCAGATGGAACACGAGGCGTCGACCTCGAAGATCGGCGAGGACCAGATGTTCTACTGCCACAGCCGGGGACTGGACGAGGAGGAGGCGATCTCGCTGATCGTCAACGGATTCTGCAAGGAGGTCTTCCGGGAGCTTCCCATGGAGTTCGCCGTGGAGGCCCAGAAGCTGCTGGAGGTCAGTCTGGAGGGAAGCGTCGGCTGACCCGTTTACCCGGGTCGGGCGGCCGTTCACCGGATCGTCCAGACCCGAAGCCCCCCGAGCCCCGGTCCGGGGGTCCGACCACCGGCCGTTCCGGGGCCATCAACGATTCACGAGGAGAAACAGAACCCATGCTGAAGATCGAAGACCTGCACGTTTCCATCGAAGACGAGGAGATCCTCAAGGGGATCTCCCTGGAGGTGAAACCCGGGGAGGTCCACGCCATGATGGGGCCCAACGGATCCGGCAAGAGCACCCTGGCCCAGGTCCTGGCCGGCCGAGAGGAGTACGAGGTGACCGGCGGCCGGATCCTCTTCGAAGGGGAGGATCTGCTGGAGATGGACCCGGAGGAGCGGGCCCGGGAGGGGATCTTCCTCGCCTTCCAGTACCCGGTGGAGATCCCCGGGGTCTCGAACACCTATTTCCTGAAGGCGGCCCTGAACGCGGTACGCCAGCACCGGGGCGAGCCGGAGCTCGACGCCATGGAGTTCCTCCAGCTGGTCCGGGAGCGGATGAAGCTGGTGAAGATGGAGGAGGAGCTCCTGAACCGTCCCGTGAACCAGGGTTTCTCCGGGGGCGAGAAGAAGCGGAACGAGATCTTCCACATGTCCGTCCTGGAGCCTCGGCTGTGCGTCCTGGACGAGACCGACTCCGGGCTGGACATCGACGCCCTCCAGATCGTGGCCGACGGGGTCAACTCCCTGAGGGCGGAGGACCGGGGCTTCCTGGTCATCACCCACTACCAGCGGATCCTGAACTACATCGTCCCCGACGAAGTCCACGTCCTGATCGACGGCCGGATCGTCCGCTCCGGGGGCAAGGAGCTTGCCGAAGAGTTGGAAGAGAAGGGGTACGGCTGGCTCGAGGAGGAGCCCGCCGCCGCCCCGGTGAGCGCTTGAGGAGCAGGACACGATGACCACCGCCGTCGCCACCGACAACCGCTACGCTGCCGCCTTCGAAACCCTCCCCGAGGGCCCCGAGCCGGATTGCCGCACGGGGATCCGCCGCCGGGCCATCGAACGGTTCACCGAGCTCGGATTCCCCACCATGCGCCAGGAGGACTGGCGCTTCACCAACGTGGGACCGATCTCCCGGACCGAGTGGGTCCGGGCCGAGGGCCCCCAGAGCGTCGACCCCTCCACCATCGAGCCCTATGTCTATCCCGAGATGGCCCGACTCGTCTTCGTCAACGGCTACTTCGCCCCGGATCTCTCCGATCTCGAGGGGCTTCCGGGAGACGTTACCGTCGGAAGTCTCCGGACGGCAGTGGAATCGGGCCACGAGGCGGTCGAGGACCACCTCGCCGCCCACGCCTCGTTCGACGACCAGCCCTTCGTGGCCCTGAACACCGCCTTCTTCACCGACGGTCCCTTCGTCCACGTCCCCCGGGGCGTGGTGGTGGAGAGGCCGATCCAGCTCGTGCTGGTGGCGACCCCGGCGGAGTCCCCCACCGTGGCCTACCCCCGGATCCTGATCGTGGCCGAGGAGAACAGCCACTCGACGATCGTGGAAACCTACTGCGGCGTCGGAGAGGGTGACATGCTCACGGTGCCGGTGACCGAGGTCGTCGCCGACGACGCCGCCGTGGTGGACCATTACCGTCTCCAGCAGGAACGCTCAGACCACGACCACATCGCCCTCCAACAGTACCGGACCGGCCGTCAGTCGAATCTCTCCTCCCACTCGCTCTCCTTCGGGGGGAGCCTGGTCCGGAACGACGTCCGGGCGGAGCTCACCGGCGAGGGGGGAGAGTGCACCCTGAACGGCCTCTACCTGGTCAAGGACCGGCAGCACGTGGATAACCACCTGTGGGTCGAGCACATCGCCCCCCACTGCCATTCCCACGAGCTCTACAAGGGAATCCTCGAGGACCGGGGACGGGCGGTCTTCAACGGCCTGATCCACGTCCACCAGGGGGCCCAGAAGACGGACGGTGTCCAGACCAACCGGAACCTGCTGCTCTCCCCGGACGCCCTGGTGAACACCAACCCCCAGCTCCTGATCTTCGCCGACGACGTCAAGTGTACCCACGGATCCACCGTGGGCCAGCTGGACGAGGAGGCGGTCTTCTACCTCCGGTCCCGAGGAATCGGGGAGGAGGCGGCCACCAGCCTCCTGATCTACGCCTTCGCCCGGGACATCGTGGACCGGGTCAAGCTCGATCCCGTCCGGAAGGACCTGGAGGAGTACCTCTTCTCCCGTCTCCCGAAGGGGGAGATCGTCCGGCAGGCGGTATGACCGGGTCCCGATCCGTCTCCGCCACCGAGCGACCTCTCGACGTGGAGGCGGTCCGGCGGGACTTCCCCATCCTGTCCACCGAGGTCCGGGATCGTCCCCTGGCCTACCTGGACAACGCGGCCTCGGCCCAGAAGCCCGAGGCGGTGATCGAGGGCGAAGCCGACGTCTACCGGACCTCCTACGCCAACGTCCATCGGGGCGTGCACCATCTCTCGGTCCTCGCCACCGAGGCCTACGAAGGGGCCCGGAAGACGGTCGCCTCGTTCCTCGGCGCCACCGACCCCCGGGAGGTGGTCTTCGTCCGGGGAACCACGGAGGCGATCAATCTGGTGGCCCGGAGCTGGGCCCGGCCCCACCTCGGGGAAGACGACGAGGTCCTGATCACTCGGCTGGAGCACCACTCGAACATCGTGCCCTGGCAGATGGTCTGTCGGGAGACGGGAGCCCGGTTGCGAGTGCTTCCCATCGACGATCGGGGCCAGCTCCGGCTCGACCCGCTGGACGAGCTCCTCTCGGACCGGACCCGGATCGTGGCCCTGAACCACGTCTCCAACGCCCTGGGAACGATCAATCCGGTGAGGGAGGTGACTCGCCGGGCCCGGGCCGTGGGAGCCACGGTGGTCGTGGACGGAGCCCAGGCCGCCCCCCATCTCTCGGTGGACGTCCAGGCCGTCGACTGCGACTTCTACGCCGTCTCCGGCCACAAGGTCTACGGGCCGAGCGGGATCGGCGCCCTCTGGGGTCGCCGGGAGCTCCTGGAGGCGATGCCCCCCTACCAGGGCGGGGGCGAGATGATCCGGAAGGTGACCTTCGAGGAGACCACCTACGCCGAGCCTCCGGCCCGCTTCGAGGCCGGGACCCCGAACATCGCCGGGGCCGTGGGATTCGGGGCCGCCCTGGACTACGTCTCGGAGCTCGGTCTCGATCGGATCGCCCGCCACGAGGAGGAGCTGCTGGAGCATGCCACCGAAGAGCTGGGCCGTCTTCCCGGGGTCCGCCTCGTCGGGACCGCCGACCGGAAGGCCTCGGTCCTCTCCTTCGTCGTGGAAGGGGTCCATCCCCACGACGTGGGGACGATCCTGGACCGGGAGGGGATCGCGGTGCGGGCGGGCCACCACTGCGCCCAGCCGGCCATGGACTTCTTCGGCGTCCCGGCCACCGTCCGGGCCTCCTTCGGCTGCTACAACACCCACGACGAGGTGGACCGGCTCGCGGCCGGGATCCGGCGGGTGCAGAAGATCTTCGCCTGATGGCCGATCTCGACGCCCTCTACCAGGAGGTGATCCTGGACCACTACAAGCGTCCCCGGAACCGGGGACGTCTCACCCCCTCGGATCGAGAGTCCGAGGGCTACAACCCCCTGTGCGGAGACCGGGTCGCCCTCACGATTCGCCTCCAGGAGGACGAAACGATCGGGGAGGTAGCCTTCGAGGGAGAGGGCTGCGCCATCTCCACCGCCTCGGCCTCCCTCCTGACCGAGGCCGTGTCGGGGAAGACCGTGGGTGAGGCCCGAGAGATCTCGGAGCTGTTCCGGGAGCTGGTGACGGGGGAGGGCGACCCCCTGGCGGATCCCCGGCTCGGCAAGCTCGCCGCCCTGGTGGGAGTCCGGGACTACCCGATGCGGGTGAAGTGCGCCACCCTGGCCTGGCACACTCTCCAGGCGGCCCTGGAAGGCCGGGACGAGCCCGTCACGACCGAGTAGATTCCATGCCCCGGAATTCGGGCCTGGAACCGGCCGAGAATCCGCGAGACGACGACTTCGGGCCGGTTCTCCAGCTCCTGATCCACGACCGAGAAGGCCCCTCCCCTCGGAAATCCGGACCCGATTGGCAGGAGCTTCCGCACTCCTCCGGGGGACTTCCAGGAGGGGACCGTGGCATAATGAGCTGATGGAGACTTCGCCCTCGTCCAGGATCGAGGCCCGAGAGCTCCGGGAGGACTCCGAGCCCACCGAGGGCTTTTATAACCGTTGGTCTCGCCGGGGTTGGCCCCGATCCTACGGTGCGAAGCTCTGGCTCCTCGCCGTCCTGGCCCTGGGGGGGCCGCTCCTCCTCGGCCTCCTGACCCATCGGGCCTTTCCTGCCCGGAGCCCCGGTCTCCTGGTCACCGGCCTCCTGGGCCTGGCGGTGGGGGGAGCTCTCCTCGCCGTCGCTCTCCGGCGGGTGACTCGACCGATCCGGGAAGCCCGGGAGGCCCTCGAAGGTTACTTCGACCGGGGAGAGATCGGGTCCCACCGTCCTCTCCGGGAGGACGAGGCCGGCAGGCTCCGGCACCAGGTGATCTATCTGCTCGAGCATCTGGATGCCCGGGGCACGTTGCTCCGGAGTCTTCCCGCCAAGGACTATTCGACGGGCCTTCCCAACCGGGCCGCCGCCAAGGAACGACTCCAGCAGAGCCGAGAGCTCGCTCTCCGGGATCACCTTCCCCTGACCCTGGCCCTGGTGGACGTGGTGGATCTCCGGGGGATCAACGAGGCCCACGGCTACCATCTCGGAGATCGGTTCCTCACCGGAGTGGCCCAACGGCTGCTGGGCCAGCTCCGGGAGAGCGACTGGGCGGCCCGGTGGGGCGACGACGAGTTCCTGCTGGTCCTGTTTTCCGACCGGGAGGGCGCCGAGTCGGCCCTGGAGCGGGTCTTGCAAGACGTAAAGACGATGCGGGTGGTCGCCGGCGGTCGGGCCGTCTCCGGGAGGGTTCGGATCGGCGCTGTTCCCGTCGATCGCAGCCGTCACCTCCAGGGCTGGCTGGAAAGGGTGGAAGAGGCCCTGGAGGAGGCCCGATCCCGGAGTACGGATCTGGTGGTCCGACCCTGAGCCCTCGATTTCCGGAGCGACCCCGGCCTGCCGTTTCCCCCACCCGCCAACGATTCGATCGAAATCACCTCAAAACCGAAGACAGGAGATGGATCATGAGACAGAAGACACGATGGTTCGGATCGATTCTCGTCGCGGCCCTGCCCCTGGTGCTCGCCTGCCAGCCGGCCCAGGAACAGGCGATGGAAGAGGAGGCGCAGCCGGTCGAACAGACGGAGACGGCCCAGGAAGAGATGCCTCCCATGGAGGCGGAAGAGCCCGGGACCGCCGCCGTCCAGCTGATGGATCGGGAGGGGACCGAGGTCGGGATGGTCACCTTCACCGGCCAGGACGGATCCGTGCAGGTGGTGGCCAGCCTGGAGGGGCTCGAGCCCGGCCAGCACGGGTTCCACATCCACGAGACCGGGGACTGCTCCGCCGACGACTTCACTTCGGCCGGAGGCCACTTCAATCCCACGGGAGTCGAGCACGGCTGTCCCGGTGACGAGGTCCACCACGCCGGCGACCTGGGCAACGTGGAGATCGTGGAAGACGGAACAGGCAATCTCGACGTCACCAGCTCCATGATCAGCCTCGGCCAGGGACCGAGCTCCGTCCTCGGAAGGGCCGTGGTCGTCCACCAGGGCGAGGACGACTGCACCTCCCAGCCCTCGGGCGCCGCGGGACCCCGCGTCGCCTGTGGCGTGATCGAGGAGGCCGAGGCCCGGATGGAAGAAGAGGCCGGCACCACCGGAGACGAAGAGGAGATGGAGGCCACCGGGGCGGATGACGAGGGATCCTGACGCGCGAGCCTCCCGGAACCGGCGGCGGCCTCTCCGGAGTGCCGCCGTCTTCGTCCTCATCGGGTGGATCGCCCTGGTCTCCCTGGCGATCTCCGGGCGATCCTGGTCCGCCGAGCTCGGCGACCCGGCGCCGGAGCTCTCCCAGCCGGACCTCCAGGGGAGAACGGTGACCCTGGAGGATTTCGAAAACCGGGCGATCCTGGTCAATGTCTGGGCGACCTACTGTCTCCCCTGCCGGCACGAGATGCCTCTCCTGGACGAGATGGCGGAAACCCACCGGGACCGGGGGCTGGTCGTCCTCGGGGTCAGCATCGACGGGAAGAGGGCCGAGGACCGGGTCCGGTCTCTGGTCGAGGACCTCGAGATCTCCTACCCGATCCTCCTGGATCCGGAGGAGAAGACTGCCGACCTGTTCCCGGCGCCGGCGTTGCCGGCGAGCTTTCTCTTCGACCATCGAGGACGACTCCAGTGGAAGCGTCTGGGCGTGATCGTCGAAGACGACCCGGAGCTCCAGGAGGCCCTCCGGGAGGCGCTTCCTCCCGAAGACTCTTCCGGGACGGCGTCCGGTTGGTAGGATCCGGGAGATGAAGATCAAACGGGCCGAGAAGTACGGTTTCTGCGCCGGGGTGCGCATCGCGGACCGGGAGGTCAAGAAGTTCGCCTCCTCCGGAGGCCGGGGTGCGATCCTGGGCCAGCTCGTCCACAACGAGAGGGTGGTGGAGGAGATGGAGGAGCTCGGCATCCGGACCATCGAGTCCCTGGACGACGTCGACTCCGGGACCATCGTCTTCTCCGCCCACGGGGTGCCGCCCTCGTTCCTCCACACCGCCCGCCGTCGGGGCCTGAAGGTCCTGGACACCACCTGCCCCTTCGTGTACGACGTCCACGACGACGCCCGGGACGCCCTGGACCGGGGACTCCATCTGGTGTTCGTCGGAGACCCGGACCACCGGGAGATCATCGGGTACACCCGGGACCTCGATCCCGACTGCTACCACGTGGTGGCCTCGGTGGAGGAGGCCGAAGCCGTGGACTGGGATCGGTATCCGGGAATCCGGATCCTCTATCAGACCACCCTGAACGCCGAGGAGTACGAGGCGGTGGCCCGGACCATCGAGGAACGGGGGAACGAGGTCTCCCGGACCGACACCATCTGTTATGCCACGAAGGAGAACCAGGACGCGGCCCGGGAGCTGGCTCGGGATCCGGAGATGGAGGTGATCCTGGTGATCGGAGGCCGGAACAGTGCCAACACGCGGCACCTCTGGGAGCTGTGCCGGCGGTACAAGCCCAGCTACCTGATCCACGAGGTCGACGACGTGAAGCCCGAGTGGCTGGAGGACCGGGAGGGTGTCGGGATCACCGCCGGCGCCTCGACCCCGGACTATATGGTCGACGAGGTCGAGGAGAGGGTCCGGGAGCTCGCGACCCCGGTGGCCGTGCCGGAGTGAGCTCGCCACCATGGGCGTTCTCGCGAGCCTGAGAGACCGGGCCGCGGCCACGGGGGGAGCGCTGAGCCTGGCCCTCCCGGAGGCCACCGACCCGAGGATCCTGGCCGCCGCAGTGGAGGCCCGGGACCTGGGCATCTGCCAGCCGGTCCTGGTGGGAGACCCGGAGGCGGTGGCGGCGACCACGAGCGCCCTCGGTGTGGGGACGAAGCTCCCGGTCCGGAGCCCCGAGGCCGATCCCGCCCGGGATCGACTCGTCCAGCTCTTCTCCGGCCGAAGGGAGCAGTCCCCGGAGGACGCCGCCTCCTCGATCCTCGATCCCCACCTGTTCGCCGTCCTCCTGACGAGCTCGGGCGAGGTGGACGCCGCGGTCATGGGGGCCGTGGCCACCACCGCAGAGACGGTCCGGGCCGCCCTCCGGGGAGCCGGGCCTCTCCCGAACCTGGAGACCGTCTCGTCCTGTTTCCTGATGGAGCTTCCGGACGAGCGGGCCCTCCTCTACTCCGACTGCGGAGTGGTCCCCGATCCGAGCGCCTCTCAGCTCGCCGACATCGCCATGGCCGCGGCGGAGAGCGCCCGGTTCCTCCTGGAGGAAGAGCCCCGCGTGGCGCTCCTGTCGTTTTCGACCCGGGGAAGCGCCGAACACCCCCGGGTGGAGAAGGTCCGGGAGGCGGTGGAGGAGCTCGATCGCCGGGAGGCGCCGTTCCTCTTCGACGGCGAGCTCCAGGGAGACGCCGCCCTGGTGCCGGAGGTGGCCTCCCGGAAGGCTCCGGACAGTCCCCTGGGGGGCCGGGCCAACGTCCTCGTGTTCCCCGACCTCGACTCGGGTAACATCGCCTACAAGATCACCGAGAGACTCGCGGGTGCCCGGGCGGTGGGGCCTCTCCTCCAGGGGCTGGCCGCACCCGTCCACGACCTGTCCCGGGGTTGCTCGGAGGGAGATATCGTCGACGTCATGGCAGTGGCCGTCCTGGAGGCGGCCGATCGGAGGAAGCGATGAAGGTACTGGTCGTGGGCGGAGGAGGCCGAGAGCACGCGCTCTGCTGGAAGCTGCGGCAGAGCCCGGAGGTTCAGGAGCTGTACTGCGCACCGGGAAACCCGGGAATCGGGGAGATCGCGGATCTGGTTCCCAGGAGGGCGGACGAAGTCCACGAGCTGGCCGGGTTCGCCGCCGAGCTGGGAATCGATCTCACGGTGGTGGGCCCCGAGCTGCCCCTCTCCCTGGGAATCGTGGACGAGTTCCTGGCCCGGGATCTCGCCGTCTTCGGACCGAGCCAGGCGGCGACGGAGATCGAGGCCAGCAAGGTCTTCGCCAAGGAGTTCATGGAACGCCACGACATTCCCACCGGCCGGTACCGGGTGGCCCACGATCGGGAGGAGGCCACGGAGGCGGCCCGGGAGATCGGTCTTCCGCTGGTCCTGAAGGCCGACGGGCTGGCGGCGGGGAAGGGGGTCCTGATCGCCTTCGACGAGGAAGAGCTCGAGCGGGGCCTCCATCAGTTCTTCGAGCTCCGCCGGTTCGGGACCAGCGGGGATCGGATCGTGGTGGAGGAGTTCCTCGACGGCCGGGAGGTCTCCTTCATCGTGTTCGCCGACGGAGAGCGGGTACTCCCCCTGGCTGCCTGCCGGGACTACAAACGCCTGCAAGAGGGGGATCGGGGGCCGAACACGGGAGGCATGGGGGCCCACAGCCCCTCCGGCGTCCTGGAAAAGGACACCGGCGCCACCATCCTGGAGACGGTGGTGCTCCCGACCATCCAGGGCATGGCGGAGGAGAACCGGGTCTTCCGGGGGGTCCTCTACGCCGGTCTCATCCTCACCGAGGACGGGCTCAAGGTCCTGGAGTTCAACGCCCGTCTCGGAGATCCGGAGACCCAGCCCCTGATGCTGCGCCTCGAGGACGATCTGGCAACCCTCCTGAAGGCCGGCGCCGAGGGTGACTTCGGTCTCTCCCGCCTCACCTTCCGGAAGGAGGCGGCGGCCTGCGTCGTCCTGGCCAGCGACGGGTACCCGACGAAGCCGAAGAAGGGGGAGGAGATCACGGGCCTGGAGACGGCCGCCGAGGTGGAGGGAGCCACGATCTTCCACGCCGGAACGGCCCGGGAGGGAGATCGAATCGTGAGCGCCGGCGGACGGGTGGTCAACGCCTGCGCCACCGGCGAGAGCCTCCGGACCGCACTGAAGCGGGCCTACTCCGCCGCGTCCCGGATCCGGTGGCCGAGCAAGATCTTCCGCCGGGACATCGGAAAGGAGGTCCTGGAGTCCTCGTCGTCGGGGATCTGGAAGGTCCCGGACGTCGGCGAGGATTGACAGGTCTCGCCGAGCGGTGTCATACTGATTGACCCGGCTTTCGTGCGGCCGGACGTACCGGACCCGATCGTCGCCGCCGCGCCCTGCGGTCTCGACGCGAAGGTTCCCCAGGATCCTCTCCGACCTCCACGAATTCTCGAGTAGCCATGGCAAATCGAAAGCTGATCCGACCGGATCCCGAGAAGAAAAAGTCCGGCGGTCGATCCGTACGCCGGAAGCAGAGCCCCCCGGAGCAGACGAACGCCGAGGAGTACTACTACCTGAAGCAGATGTCGGCGAAGACACCGATGGTGGTGATCCTCCGGGACGGAGAGGAGCTGAGGGGCTGGATCGAGTGGTACGACAAGGACTGCATCAAGGTCCATCGCCACGACGAGCCGAATCTCCTGATCTTCAAGCACAGCATCCGTTACCTCTTCAAGGAGGAGGAGATGAAGCGCCTCCAGCGTCGGCAGCGGAAGAAGGAAGGGACGTCCGAGGACGACGCCGGGGAGTGATCCCTTCGGCCCCCCGGCGGTGAGCCGGCACGATCCACCCCTCCTGGCCCTGAGCCAGGGGGATCCGTCGGGAATCGGACCCGAGCTCCTCCTGAAGCTCGTGGCCCGCGGGGGAGAGCCGACGGCCCGGCCCATCCTCCTGGCGAGCCCCGGGGCCCTGGAGGCGGTCCGGAACCTGGTGGATCCCTCCGCCTGGAATCGTCTCCGGTTCCTGAAAAGCTCCCCGAGCCGGGCTCGACTCCTGGAGGTCCTAAACGCTCAGGACGTCCCGGTGGTCGATCCCGGCACCGACCCGGGGCGCGTGCACCCCGGAGAGCCCACCGGGCGGGGGGCCGAGGCCGCCCTGGCCGCCCTGGACCTGGGGATCGGCCTGGCCCGGGACGGCCTCGTCGACGCCCTGGTCACCCTCCCGGTGAGCAAGGCCTCCATCGCCGAGCATGTCCATTCCTCGTTCCGGGGTCACACGGACTACCTGGCCGCCGCCTGCGGGCTCGAGGTCTACGGGCGGGACTACCTGATGGCCTTCCTCTCCCCCGATCTCGACGTGGCCCTCCTCACCACCCACCTGCCCCTCCGCCAGGCCTTGGATCGGATCACGACCGAGGCCGTCGTCGAAGCTCTCCAATGCCTCCACGAGCACGCCCCCGGCCGGATCGCCGTACCCGGGATCAACCCCCATGCCGGAGAAGGGGGGCTCCTGGGCTCCGAGGACCGGGAGATCGTGGCCCCAGCGGTGGCCCGGGGTCGGGAGCTGGGTCTCTCCGTCCGGGGACCGGAGAGCCCGGACTCGATCTTCGGCCGGGCCCGAGAGGGGCTGGTGGACTGGGTCCTGGCCCTCTACCACGACCAGGGACTGATCGCGGTGAAGACGGCGGCCCGGGGACGGGCCGTCAACTGGACGCTGGGCCTCCCCTTCCTCCGAACCTCCGTCGATCACGGCACCGCCTTCGACATCGCGGGTCGGGGCATCGCCGACCCCTCCTCCCTCCTGGTCGTGATGGAGCGAACGGCCCGCCTCGTGGAGGAGCGTCGATGTCCGGATCCCGGACCGGGCCCCGGGGGTTGACGTCCGGTCGTCGAGCGGTAGAATGTTTGACCCTGCTGGGACGTCGTCTAATGGCAGGACAAACGGCTCTGGACCGTTAAATCGGGGTTCGAATCCCTGCGTCCCAGCCACTCTCCTCCTGCTCCCGGGAGTGTACGGATCGCTCCGCGAGCCACTCCCAGGGTGTCAGGACAGGTCCCCCACGTACTCCGCGTAGCGGCGCAGGTGGCGAACGGTGGCCTCCCGGCCCATGACCGCCACCAGGTCGAACAGCGACGGACCCGCCTTGACGCCGGTGAGGGCCATCCGGGTGGGGTGGATCAGGGCGCCGGCCTTGACCCCGACCTCGTCGGCCAGGCCCCGGAGGATCTCCTCGATCGACTCCAGGTCGAAAGTCTCGGCCTCCTCGTATCGATCGGCCAGGATCTCCAGGTGCTCCGCCAGCTCGGGATCCTTCGTCAGGTACTTCCGGGAGAGGGCCTCGTCCGGCTCGATCACGTCGGCGAAGTAGATCCGGATCTGTCCCGCCAGCTCCCGGAGGTCCCGGGCCCGGCTCCGGTGGAGCTCCACCGCCTCCCGGAGGCGCTCCTCGTCGTCCACTCCCTCCAGCCCCTCCCCGGGGAGGAACGGGCGAAGGTGCTCCAAGAGCTCCTCCAGGGGGAGCGACGACATGTACTGGGCGTTCGTCCAGGAGAGCTTGTCCGGGTCGAAGACCGAGGCCGAGCTCCCGATCCGCCCCAGGGAGAACTCGGCGATCATCTCCTCCCGGCTCAGGATCTCCCGGTCGTCCTCCGGGGACCAGCCCAGGAGCGCCAGGTAGTTGTAGAGGGCCTGGGGGAGGATCCCCGCCTCCCGGAACTCCTCGACCGAGGCCGCCCCGGTCCGCTTGGAGAGGCGCTTCTTGTCCTGTCCCAGGATCAGGGGGAGGTGAGCGAAGGCCGGGACGTCGGCTCCCAGGGCCCGAAAGAGGGCGACGTGCTTCGGGGTGTTGGAGAGATGGTCCTCCCCCCGGACGACGTGGGTGATCTCCATGTCCACGTCGTCGCAGACCACCGACAGGTGGTAGGTCGGCGATCCGTCGGAGCGGAGGATCACCAAGTCCTCCTGGGTCTCGGGGGCGAACTCGACCTCGCCCCGGACCAGGTCCCGGAACCGGATCGTCTCCTCCGGCATCCGAAAGCGAAGGACGTGGGGATCCCCGGCCGCCAGCCGCCGCTCCACCTCCTCCTCGGAGGGCTCCGGAGCCAGGCTCTTCAGAGTCGCTCCCTCCGCGTGGGCCCGTTCCCGGAGCTCCGCCAGCTCCGCCGGGGTCCGGAAGTCCTGGTAGGCGAGCCCCGCCGCCAGGAGCTCCTCGGCCACGGTGCGGTGCCTCTCCAGCCGGTCGCTCTGGAGGAAGGGGCCTTCGTCCCAGGGAACACCGACCCAGGCCAGCCCCTCCTGGATCTGACGGGTCATCGCCTCGTCGGAGCGCTCCCGGTCGGTGTCCTCGATCCGGAGCACGAAGGCGCCTCCCACCGCCTGCCGGAGGAGGTCATTGTAGATCGCGGTCCGGGCGCCTCCGACGTGGAGGTATCCGGTGGGGGAGGGAGCGAAGCGGACGCGGACGGGACCTTGGACTACGGGGCTCATGGGATCTCTCCGGGGATGATGGGGCGGGATGAAGAGTCGGGACCGACAGTCTAACCTGCGATGATCGCCGGCGGGTCGGTGGGGAACGGAGCGCTGCTGCGACGGAGTCGCTCTCCGTCCATGGCCCGCGGGATCTCGACACCGGCGATGCTAACAGCCACGGATACCCGTCACGCTGCTTCGGCCACTCATGAGGATGAAAATTGGGGGCTGACCATTCCATGGTCCTGGGCCGGTCCTCCGGTTGCGAAGCAGGGACGCCTCCTCGATCCGGAGGAGGCGCCGAGAGACCTCCGACAGGGAAGATGGGGTCGTCGGTTCCTGGTACACTTTCGACGATGACGGACACCGACTCCTCCCCCCGGATCCTGGTCGCCACCGACTTCTCTCCCACCGCCACCGCGGCCCTGGACTGGGCCGCCTCCATCGCGGCGGACCACGGGGGATCCGTGGTGCTGGTCCACGCTCTCCCCCTCCACGGACCTTCCGCCGACTACCTGCCCTCGCCGCCGGAGATCGAGGAGCATCTCCAGGGAGCGGCGGTGGAACGGATGGCCGTGGTGGCGGGAGAGCTCCCCGAAGGCCTCCCGGTGGAGACCCGACTCGAGATCGGGCTCCCTTCGGAGAGCATCGTGGAGGTGGCCACCGAGCTGGACGTGGACCTGGTGGTGGTGGGAAGCCGGGGTCTCACCGACCTGGGACATCTGATGCTGGGGAGCACCGCGGAGCGGGTCGTCCAGCGGGCCCCCTGCCCCGTCCTGGTGATCCATCCCGAGGACACCGATCACCGTCCGGTGCGGACCATCCTCGTTCCCACCGACTTCTCTCCCGCCGCTCGCCGGGCCATCGACGCGGCGGAGCGTTGGCTGGCTGCAGTGGAAGCCCCGGCCCGGCTCGTGCTCCTCCACGCCTACCATCTCCCGGTGGAGTATACGGCGTACGGGGCCGTCCCCACCAGCCTCCACTTCTCCCAGGACGCGGCCCGGCAGGCCGAGGAGCAGCTCGCCGCCCTGGCCGCCGAGCTCCGTCGGGAGGGCCTGACTGTGGACACGGTGGCCCGGGAGGGCTATCCCCCGGAGATGATCCTGGAGGTGGCGAAGGAGAAGGAGGTGGACGTCGTCGCCCTGGGGACCCACGGGCGGACCGGGCTCCGGCATCTGCTCCTGGGCAGCAACGCCGAGAGGGTGGTCCAGCGGGCCCCCTGCCCCGTCCTGACCGTCAGGCTGGAGGAGGCCGAGGAATAGGGGTCAACCCGACGCGGAGACCTCCCCTTCGAGCTCCTCGGCCCGGTTCCGGTAGAGACTCGGATCCACCACCCCGGCCATCCGGTCCACGTCGAGATCGCCCCCCAGAAACTCGTTCATCTGCTCCGCCGCCCGGCGGGGATCGGCGATCACCTCGTGGTAGGCGAGCTCCAGACGCTCCAGATGGGGGGCGCGGCGGAAAAGGTACCCGACCCGCCAGAGGTGGTTCTCGAAGACCTTCATCATCTCCTCGTCGGAGAGCTCGTCCTCCTCGTCCCGTCGCTCGAGCATCTTGGCCTGGGAGGTCAGCACCTCCTGGAGACGGCGGTGCATGAAGATCACCTTGTAGTTGTTGGTCCGGGGAAGCTCCTCCAGCAGGTAGGAGATCACCTTGATCGCCCGACCCCGGGCCGCCCGGAGCCAGCTCTTGTCCTCCATCTCCGCCAGCTCCTTGACCCGTTCGTCCTCGAAGTAGCCCTTCGGATTGTCCTCGTCCGCGGTCCTCAGCCCGTCCATGACCAGAGGCACGCCTCCGGCCTCCAGCATCTTCATGGCCATGGAGGTCCCGGATCGGGGCAGGCCCGACACCACCACCACCGGCTTTCCGTACCGTGCGCGGCGCCACGCACCGCGAATCCATTCCAACATCCTCTTCCTCCGATCTGCGTTCCGGGTCGGCCGAGCTCCGGAAGGTGTCTCGCCGCGAGTCCCCCCCCCGGCTCTGGAGCCCGATGTCGACATCGTGGTCCCAGAGTGTAAGATACCCGGGCCCGGTCCGTCCGCGACCCCGGAAATCCTCCGAGCGCCGGTCGGGACGGCTTCCACCGGGCCTTCATCCCGACCACACTCCAGGACCCGATCCGAATGAACAGAGAGAACCCCTCCGCTCCGTACGCCGGATCCGGCTCCAACTGCATCTCGCCGGACCCACGCTCTCAGAGGAGGCGGATGGTCCTGGCCGTACTCGCCCTGGTATCTCTCGCCGGTCCCCTCCACGCCTACGTCGGACCCGGGGCCGGGTTCGCCCTCCTATCCTCCTTCCTCGTCCTCTTCGTCACCCTCCTGGTGGCGATGCTGTCGGTGCTTCTGTGGCCCCTCCGGATGCTCTGGCGTCTGGTGACCCGAAAGAAGACCGAGAAGCCCTGGATCCGCCGGGTGGTGGTAGTGGGCCTGGACGGTCAGGATCCGGAGCTCACGGACCGCCTCCTGGAGGAAGGAGAGCTCCCGAACTTCGCTCGGCTGGCCGAGGAAGGCTGCTACCACCGGATCCGGACCACCTACCCCGCCGTCTCCCCGGTGGCTTGGTCGTCCTTCAGCACCGGAACCCATCCCGGCAAGCACAACATCTTCGATTTTCTGAGCCGGGACCGCCAGACCTATCTCCCGGTCCTCTCCTCGGCGGAGATCGGGGAGGTGGAGAAGTTCTTGAAGATCGGCAAGTGGAAGATCCCCCTGGCCAAGCCCGATCTCCGACTCCTCCGCCGGTCCAAGCCGTTCTGGTCGATTCTGGGAGAGCACCGAATCTGGAGCACCGTGCTCCGGGTCCCGATCACCTTTCCCCCGGACCGCTTCTACGGAGCGGAGCTTTCGGCCATGAGCGTCCCCGATCTCCTGGGAACCCAGGGAACCTTTCTGCTGTTCACCACCCGCGAATCCGGCGAGGAGTTCCAGGAGGGCGGGGAGCGGATCGTGATCGATCCCGAGGTCGGACATCCGGGACGCTTCGAGACGGTCCTCCCCGGCCCCGAGAACACCTTCGTCGAGGAGAACCCTCCCCTGGAGATCCCCATGACCCTGACCGTGGCCCGGGGGGCCGAACAGGGGCGGGTCTTCCTGGACGGCGAGGGCCACGAGCTCATCCTCGGGGAGCTGACCGACTGGATCGAGCTGAGCTACAAGGCGGCGCCGGGGATCAAGGTCCGGGGGTTGTGCCGGATGATGCTCACCGAGGCCGGAGACCACGTCTCCCTCTACGTGACGCCGATCGCCATCGACCCGGAGAAGCCGGCGATGCCGATCTCCCATCCCAAGTACTACTCCACCTATCTGGCCAAGAAGGTCGGCCCCTACTCCACCCTGGGGCTGGCCGAGGACACCTGGGCTCTGAACGAGGAGGTGACCGACGACGGGACCTTCCTCCAGCAGACCTACGACATCGACCGGGAGCGGCAGGAGATGTTCTTCGCCGCCCTGGACAAGCTCCGCCGGGGCTCCCTGGTCTGCGTCTTCGACGCCACGGACCGGATCCAGCACATGTTCTGGCGCTACACCGAAGAGGGCCACCCCGCCGCCCGAGGTCACGAGGACGCCCCCCACCGGGACGCCATCCGGGAGCTCTACCGCCACAACGACCGACTCCTGGGCCGGGTGATGGAGGAGATCGAGGACGACGATCTCCTGGTGGTGGTCTCGGACCACGGCTTCACCTCCTTCCGGAGGGGCATCAACCTCAACGCCTGGCTCCTCCGGGAGGGATATCTCACGCTGAAGGAGGGAGCCGACGGCTCTTCCCAGTGGCTCCAGGACGTGGACTGGTCCCGGACCCGTGCCTACGCCCTGGGACTGTGCGGGATGTACCTGAACGTCGAAGGCAGGGAGGCCCACGGGATCGTGAAGCCGGGAGAGGAGGCGGCGGCGCTCCGGAGCGAGCTCGTGGAGCGGATCAGCGGCCCCCGCGACGAGGAGGAGGGCACGGTGGGGATCAACGAGCTCTACGACACCCACGAGATCTACGACGGGCCCTACCAGGGGAACGCGCCGGACTTCGTGGTGGGCTTCAACCACGGCTACCGAACTTCGTGGGACTGCGCCACCGGTGTGGTGGCTGGTCCGGTCTTTCAGGACAACACCAAGGCCTGGAGCGGAGACCACGGCGTGGATCCGGAGATCGTCCCCGGGGTCTTCTTCGCCAACCACCCCATCGACGTGGAGGATCCCTCTCTGGTGGACCTCGCTCCCTCGATCCTCCGCCTCTTCGGCATCCAGCCACCGGGCCACATGGACGGCAAGCTCCTCTACGAGAGACCACCGGCGACCTCCGGCGAGTCGGGAGGCGACTCCGAAGAGGAGGGAGACACCCGTGCAGCCTGAGCGAATTCCCGCGTCGACCTCCGGGACGAGGCGGTTCCACCACCGGCGGGAGATCGTCCCGCCCCTCAGGGGTCTCCTCCGGGGCTGGATCGCCCTCCCCCTCCTGGCCCTGGCCCTGGGATCCCAGCTCGCCTGCGGCCCGGGGGAGGCGGCCCCACCGGAGGGTCCCGGAATCATCATCCTGGGCTTCGACGGCCTGGACTACGACCTGACCCGAAAGCTCATGACCGAAGGCCGGCTGCCGAATTTCCAGCGCCTGGCGGAGCAGGGCCAGGGACTCCGACCCCTGGGCACCTCGATTCCACCCCAGAGCCCCGTGGCCTGGTCGGATTTCATCACCGGCCTCGACTCCGGCGGACACGGAATCTACGACTTCGTGCACCGGGATCCGGAGACCATGGCCCCCTACCTCTCCACCAGCCAGCTCGAAGAGCCGGACGAGATGCTGGAGATCGGAGAGTGGCAGTTTCCCCTCTCCGGAGGCGGCGCCGAGCTCCTCCGCTACGGCACCCCGTTCTGGGAACCGGCCCAGGAGCACGGGGTTCCGAGCACGATCGTCCGGATGCCGGCGAACTTCCCCGTCACCGGCACCGCGGGCCGGGAGCTCTCGGGCATGGGGACCCCGGACATCGTGGGGAGCTACGGGACCTTCTCCTTCTACACCTCGGAGCTCTTCTTCGACGACGACGTCTCCGGGGGCAACGTCTACGAGGCCTGGCCCGAAGACGGGGTCGTCCACGCCTCCCTCTACGGACCTCAGAACCCCTTCCTCCAGCGGAAGGAAAGGATCTCGCTGCCCTTCCGGGTCCACATCGATCCGGAGGAGCCGGTGGTCAAGCTGGTGGTCGGTGGCGAGGAGCGGATCCTCCGGGTCGGAGAGTGGAGCGACTGGGTGCCCCTGGAGTTCGAGCTGATCCCGACCCAGACCCTGCCGGCAATGGCCCGCTTCTACCTGAAGACCCTGGAGCCGGAGTTCCAGCTCTACGTGAGCCCCCTCAACTACGACCCGGTGAACCCGGCTTTGCCCATCTCCCATCCGGAGGACTACGCCCGGGAGCTGGCCGAGGCTACCGGCCGGTACTACACCCAGGGGATGCCCGAGGACACCCAGGCGCTGAAGGGCGAGATCCTGAGCCGGGAGGAGTTCCTGGCCCAGGCCACCATCGTCCGGGAGGAGATGCTCGACCAGTACCGCCACGTCCTGGAGGAGTTTCGGGGCGGGCTCCTCTTTTACTACATGGGCTCCGCCGACATGGTCTCCCACATGATCTGGGACGCCCTGGATCCCACCCATCCCGCCTACGACGCCGCCGAGGACGAGCCCTTCGCCGACGTCCTTCCCTCGATCTACGAGGAGCTGGACACCATGGTGGGGTACACCCTGGACACCATGCCCCCGGACACCCTCCTGGTGGTGATGTCGGACCACGGGTTCACGAGCTGGCGCCGCTCTTTCAACCTGAACAGCTGGCTCCGGGACAACGGCTACCTGGCCGTGAAGAATCCGGATCTCACCGAAGATCCCGGGTTTTTCGGCAACGTGGACTGGAGCCGAACCCTGGCCTACGGTCTGGGGATCAACGGTCTCTACGTCAACCTCCGGGGCCGAGAGGCCAACGGGATCGTTCCC
>JAWVZJ010000013.1:0-19372 GCA_033722255.1 Thermoanaerobaculia bacterium
AATGGCGAAAGCCGCCGGAAAACAGACACCCTCCGACCTAACGCCACCGCGCCACCTCTCGACTCTACCGAGACTCCTGCTGCGACGCCGTATTTGCCTGCATCTGCTGCGTTACGCTCCCTGCGGGCTCCTCGACGTACCTCCAGTACGCCTGCGTCGCCCTCCGTCGCAAGCCTTGCATCTACAGGCACCTACGACATCTCGCGACAAACCCTCGTGAGAAATCCGGGCTAAGAGAGCTCTCTGAGCCCCGAGATCAACTTTCGGGTCTCCTCCTCTACCTCGCCCTGCTGGAAGAGACTGCCCCCGATCAGAAAGACCGTGTCGGGCCCGTAGCGGCGGGACCAGTGGTCCAGGGTCTCGACCTGGATCCCGCCCCCCGGCACGGGAAAGGACGGCCGAAGTCCTCCCAGGGGCCTCCGGAGGCGATCGACCAGGGCCAGGGCGTCCTCCTCGGAGAAGGGGAAGCGGGCCCCGGGGTTGGGGAAGATGACCCCGTCCGCACCGGCGATCCGGAGGAGGTCCCCGAGAATCACCTCCGGTGCCACGGAGGGATTCCCCTGCCAGTACCAGCCGCTGGCGGCGGGATGGGCCATCAGGAAGAGACCCGAGCGTTCCGCCAGCCAGCGGAGGGTGTCCAGCCCCGTGACGAAGGGGCAGATCAGGGCTCCGGAGATACCGATCTCCTTCAGCAGGGTCAGCCGGGGTTCCAGGGACTCCACGGGTCCGGTGAGGTGGGGGAGGTAGAGGCTCCGGTGTCCGGTCTCGTCCCGGGCCCGTTCCACGGCCTCGACACAGGCCCGGATCCTCTCCTCGAAGGGAGCGGTGTCCTGGTCGGCTAGGCCCTGGTCGTCCGTGATCAGGTCGGCGCCCCCCCGGGCCAGGGCCAGGCAGAGGTCGGCGAGCTCGGCCGTGGAGAGCCCCACCGGTTTGAGGGCGGCGCAGAAGAGGGGCCGTCCCTCGGTTCCCGGCAACCGGAACCGGAGCCCCGGGACCCCCAGGGCGGGCCCGGGCAGCGCCTCCAGGAGCTCGTCCGGCCACCCGACGTCGACGATGCGGATCCCCCGGTACATGGAGAGGTTCCCCAGGAGGACGACCAGGAGCTGGGGGAGCTCCCCGGCGGCGAGCCCGGCGGAGTAGCTGATCGTGACCCGGTGCCGGCTCCGATCCAGGCGCTCCATCTCCTCCACGCGACCCACCACCCGGCGGTCGATCTCCGGGGAGAAGCAGTCCGCCGGCAGCTCTGCCGTCTGCTCGATGGCGATCTCCCGGGCCTTGGCCTCGGGGTCCTCCTCCCCGGTCAGCTCGTAGCTGACCCGGAGCCGGTCTTGGTCGCGGATCTCCACGTCTGGCGTCATCTCCTGGCCGGGCCGTTCCCTCGGCTGTCCCCGGGGGCCGGTCCGGTCAGCAAACTCACGACGCCTCCGCCGCCGTCAGCTTCCCCTCCAGCTCCTCCCACCGCTCCATCAGCTCCTCCACCCGGGCGGAGAGCTCGCTCTGCTCCCTCTCCAGGTCCCGGATCCGCCCCGGATCGGCCTGGTCGAAGAAGCCGGGGTCGCAGTAGAGCTCGTTGATCTCGCCGATCCGGGCCTCGGCCGTCTCCAGCTCCTCGGTGACCCGGTCCCGCTCGGCGGCCAGCTCCCGTCTCCTGGCCTTGGAGAGTCCGGAGTCGTCCCTCCGCCTCTTCCCGGATCCGGAGTCCCTCTTCGACTCCCTCTTTTCCTTCCGGGCCCGGTCCAGGGCCACCGCAACGTCCAGATGGTCGTCGCCGCACCGGTCGAGATACTCCTCGTAGCTCCCCCGGAAATCCCGGATGCCGTCCCGGGAGATCTCCAGCACCCGGGTCGCCAGGCGGGAGACGAACCAGCGGTCGTGGGAGACGAAGATCAGGGTACCGTCGAACTCCCGGAGTGCCTCGATGAGGGCGTCGATCGCCTCCAGGTCCAGGTGGTTGGTGGGCTCGTCCAGGACCAGCACGTTCGGCTCCTCGATGGCCAGCCGGGCGAAGATCAGCCGGGCCGCCTCCCCGCCGGAGAGATCGGTCACCTTCTTCTCCGCCTCCTGGCCGGAGAAGAGGACCAGGCCCAGCTTCCCCCGGACGTATCCCACGGGCTCCAGGGGACAGCTGTCCCAGAGCCACGACTCCACCGTCTGCCGGCTGTTCCCGAGGATCTCCCGGTGGTCCTGGGCGAAGTACCCGGGATGGGTCTCGTATCCCCACTCCACCGTCCCCTGGTCGGCCTCCACCCGGCCGGTGAGGATCTTGAGCAGGGTCGACTTCCCGATCCCGTTGGGGCCGATGACGGCGAGGCGGTCCCCCCGCGCCACCCGGAGGGAGACGTCGTCCAGGACCTGATTGTCTCCGTAGGCCTTCGAGATCCCCTCCGCCTCCACCACCACCTTCCCCGAGTGCCGGCGTTGCTGGAACCGGAAGGTGGGATACCGGCGGGAGCTCTGGGGCAGGCGCTCGATCTCGATCCGCTCCAGGAGCTTCTTCTTGCTCTGGGCCTGCCGGGCCCGGGAGGCCTTGGCCTTGAACCGCTCGATGTTCGCCCGGTGGGCGGCGATCTCCTTCTCCTGCTGTTGGATCTCCCGCTCCTTCCGCTCCCGCTCCTCCTCCTTGGCCACCTCGAACCGGCTGTAGTTCCCGTGGTAGAGGAGGATCGTCTCGTAGTCGATGTCCAGGATCTTGGTGCACACGTTGTCCAGGAACCGGTGGTCGTGGGAGACGACCACGGCGCACCCGGGGAAGTCGCCCAGGAAGGTCTCGAGCCACCGAATGGAGAGGATGTCCAGATGGTTGGTGGGCTCGTCCAGCAGGAGGACGTCGGGATCGGCGGCCAGGACCTGGGCCAGCAGGACCCGGAGTCGGAAGCCTCCGGAGAGGACCGACATCGGTTCCTCGTGCTGGTCGGTGGGGATCCCCAGACCCTCCAGGATCTCCCCCGCCCGGTTCTCCAGGCTGTACCCGTCGAGGCGGAGGATCGTCTCCTCCAGCTCGGCGTAGACCTCGTGGTCGAACTCCTCCTCGGGTCCCGAGAGCAGGCGCTCCTTCTCGGCCATGGCCTCCCAGACCTCGGTGTTTCCCATCATGGCCACGTCGAGGATCCGCTGGTCGTCGTACCGGAAGTGATCCTGCCCCAGGGTCCCGATCGTGGCCCGCTTGGGGATGGAGACGGTCCCGCCGGAGGGGGGCTCGTCGCCGGCGAGGATCTTCAGGAAGGTGGACTTGCCCGAGCCGTTGGCCCCCACCACGCCGTAGCACTCTCCGGCGTTGAGCTGGAGGGAAACATCGGAGAACAGCGTCTGCTGCCCGTAGAGCTTCTGGAGGTCGGAGATCGCGATCATGACGGGACCGGGGGAGATCGTGGCGCCGGCGCCGGCCGGGGCCGGACGGAAAATCCTACCACGGTGGAGGTCCCTCCGGGAGCGTTCGGGACGCCCGATGAGCCGTCGGCTTAGGGGGATGACCTGTCTTTCTGGACCGCCGAGTCGATCAAAGTTCGGTATGAGCCGTCAGTGCTGTCGCGGCTTGCCGTGAGCCGATCTAACATCTCTCCGTGGCCAGGAAGGGACGGAAGCGCAGGAAGCCCACGGTCCGGTACCGGACGAAGGGGAAGATCCGGTGGGAGCTCCGCCGCTGGCACCTGGTCACGGCCTTCCTGCTCCTGGCTCTCCTGGGGGCGGGCTCGGCCTGGGTGATGTACCCCTTCTGGGAGCTGACGGCCCAGTTCGGGAGCTACCCCGACCGTCGGCCCTCCCGGCTCTACGGTGCCCCGTTCGAGGTCGTGGTAGGCGATCGGCTCGATGTCGGAGCCCTCGACGAGCACCTGGACGCCACGGGCTACCGGAGCGTGGAGGGGGACCGGCTCCGCCCCGGGGAGTACCGGATCGCCGGCTCCCGGATCGGGATCTTCCGTCGGTCCTTCCCCACGATTCGAGGTTCCGCGTCGGCCTCGCCCGTGGCCCTCCGAATGGAGGGAGACGTGGTCCGGAGCCTGGTGGTCGGGGAGCGAGCCCGGGAACGGGCCGTGTTGGAGCCGGTGCTCCTGACCTCCTACTACGGCCCGGATCGGAAGGAGCGGCGACCGGTGCGGCTGGCGGAGATGCCGGAAGAGCTGATCCTCTCGGTCCTGGCCGCCGAAGACGCCCGGTTCTTCGAGCACGGGGGGGTCTCCCTGGCCGGGATCCTCCGGGCGGCCTGGGCCAACCTGGTCACCGAAGGTCCCCTCCAGGGCGGGAGCACGCTGACCCAGCAGCTCACCAAGAACCTCTTCCTGACCCACGAGCGCACGGTGCAGCGGAAGCTCCGGGAGGCGGTCCTGGCCGTTCTGGTGGATCTCCGGTACGACAAGCGGGAGATCCTGGAGGCCTATCTCAACGAGATCTACCTCGGGGGCACCGAATCGTTGAACCTGATGGGAGTCGGGGCCGCCTCCTGGGCCTACTTCGGCAAGACGCCGGAGCGGCTCACCCTCTCGGAGGCCGCAACCCTGGCCGGGATCATCCCCGCCCCGGCCCGGTTCTCGCCCCTGGCTCATCCCGAGGCCGCGAAGCACCGCCGGGATCTGGTCCTGGGACGTCTGGAGGATCTGGGCTGGCTCGATCCCGACGAGATCGAGGCGGCTCGGGGCTCTCCCCTGGGGACCCGGCCCGGAGGTCTCGGATGGCGCCGGGCGCCCTACTTCGCCGACCACGTCCGCCGGGAAGCGGCCCGGCGATTCGGGGTCCCCTCTCTGGCCGACGCCGGCTTCGTGCTCCTCTCCACTTTGTCGCTTCCGGATCAGGAGGCGGCGGAGGAGGCGGTGGGCTGGGGAATCCGTTCCCTGGAGGAGGGCTGGGAGAAGGGACGGTCCCGACCGGGCCCCCTCCAGGCGGCCCTGGTCTCCATGGATCCGGCCCGGGGAGGGATCCTGGCCTACGTCGGGGGCAGGGACTACCGTCGGAGCCAGTTCGACCGGGCCGGCGAGGCCCGGCGACAGCTCGGCAGCGCCTTCAAGCCCGTCGTCTTCGCCGCCGCCCTCCGGGAGGGGGTGGTGACCCCCGCATCGCCGGTGGAGGACGAGCCGATCACCCTGGTCTCCGCGGGGCAGCGGTGGAGCCCGAAGAACTACGACCGGAAGTTCCGGGGTCGGGTCGACGTCCGGACGGTGGTGGAGAAGAGTCTGAACGTGCCCACGGTCCGGGTGGCCATGGCCACCGGGGTGGAGCGGGTGGTGGAGACGGCGAAGGCCCTCGGGGTCCGGTCGGACCCGGACCCGCTGCCCTCGGTGGCCCTGGGGGCCCTGGAGGTGACTCCGGTGGAGATGGCCACCATCTACTCGGTCTTCGCCAGCGGCGGGATCCGCCCCCCGGCCCACGGTCTCCGGGGGATCCTGGATCCGGGGGGAGAGCCGATCTCCGGGACGCCCCTGGCGGAGCCGGAGCGGGTCCTGGAGCCGGAGGTGGCGTATCTGATCACCGACCTCCTCCAGGGGGTCCTGGACCGGGGGACCGGCGCCGGGGCCCGACGGATGGGCCTGAAGGATCCCCTGGCGGGGAAGACCGGAACCACGAACGAACGCCGGGACTCCTGGTTCGCCGGCTACTCGCCGAACCGGGTGACGGCGGTCTGGGTGGGCTACGACGAGAACGTCCCCACCCGCCTCTCCGGGGCCCGGGCGGCCTTGCCGATCTGGACCCGGTTCACCTTTGCGGTCCGGCCGGACGGAGGCTACCCCTCCTTCGCCCGGCCGGAGGGGATCGTCTCCGCCCTGGTGGACCCCCTCTCCGGGGAGCTGGCCACCGACCGCTGCCCGGAGGTCCGCCGGGAGCTCTTCCTGGTCGGCAGCGCCCCCGACGAGCTCTGTCACCTCCACCGAGGCTTCTTCGCCGATCCCCTGGAGCAGCCGGAGGGGATCCGGCACCGCAGGGACCAGGACGGCGAGCCCGGCCGGTTCCGGGAGTGGCTCCGACGGGTCTTCGGGGACGACGACCGGGGCACGGACCGGGACGGTGTGTGAGCCGGATCCTACGGCCCGTCGGTGAGTCGTTCGAGGTGACGTCTCGCCATCGGGTCGTCGGGACGGAGCTCGAGGACCCGTTCCAGGAGTCGCCGGGCCTCCTCCCGGTTCCCCCGGGTCGCCTCCAGGACCGCCAGGTCGCTCAGGGCCGGGACGTGGTTCGGAGCGATCTCCAGGGCCTTCCGCAGGTCCGCCTCGGCCTCCTCGATCTCGCCGAGGGCCATCCGGACGATCCCGCGCTGGTACCAGGGGTCGGGATTCCGGGGCGCGATCTCGAGAGCGTCGTTCGCGGCTTCCAGAGCGTCCTCCGGCCGCTGGAGGGAGAGGAGGGTCTGGGCCTCCAGGAGTCGCAGACGGACGTCCCCCGGCGCGATCTCCTCCTCCTGCCGCACCAGCCGGAGGGCTTCCGAGGGATTCCCGGAGTCGAGGAGGCGCATCGCTCGTCTCATCGCCGCTCCGGTGGGATCCTCGAGCTCCCGCTCTCGTGCCATCTCCCGTTCCGAGGGCGGAAGCTCGGCGTCGACGATCGACCGGAAACGCTCCAGGGCGGCGCTCGCCTCCTCGCGCCGCCCTGCCGCGGCCAGGGCTTCGCCCAGGGACTTCCAGCCCTCTTTGGCGCCCGGCGCGAGCTCGGTGGCCCGCTCCAGGTGGGGGATCGCCTCCTCGAAGCGGGCCGCGGCGACCAGGAGGCGGCCGTACTCCAGGGCGAGATCGGCCACGGGGACCTCCGACGCCGGCTTCTCGTCCGCGAGACCTTCGACGAAGGGGCGCAACGTCGCCAGTGCCGCTTCCACGTCGCCCTCCCGGTACCGGGCCTCGGCCAGGGCGAGGGCGAGCCCGGGGTCGTCTCCCACCCGGCCGATCAGGAGCTCCCGGGCCTCGGCGGTTTCCCCGAGGCGAAGATGGGCCTCGGCCATCACCCGTCGGGCGTCGAGGGCCATTTCCGGCTCCCCGGTCTCGAGGAGGGGCTCCAGGGTGGACAGAGCCCCCCGGGGCTCGTCCCGCATCAGCAGGAGCTTGCCCCACAGGATCCGCACCCGGGGCTCGCTCTGCGGGAGGTCCCCGAGGAGCTGTTCGGCGTCCCGGGGCCGACGGAGCTTCACTGCAAGGCGGGCCGCCGTCAGGCGCGCTTCGGTGTCGTCGGGATGCCGGAGGGCCCAGGGCTTGAGGAGACCGTAGGCGCGTCGAGTCTCCCCTCGGGAGCCGAGGAGGAGCCCGAGCTCTCGGGCCGCGGGCGTTCCCGGCTGCAGCTCGAGAGAGCGTTCCAGGAGCTTCCGGGCCCGGGAGGGCTGGTCCAGGGCCAGGGCGGCCCGGCCGGCGTTGTAGAGGATCGCCGGGTCGGAGAGCTCGTCGGCCAGAGGTTCCAGGACCTCCATCGCCTCCCGGGCCCGCCCGGTCTCGACCAGGAGGCTTCCCAGGAGGGCCAGGGCTCGGTCCGGGACGTCGTCGCGCTCCCGGAGGGGCCGGAGGATCCGGACCGCGGCCTCGAGGTCGCCGGCCTCGACCTCCTGCATCGCCGCGTCCACGAGGGCGGACGGATCGTCCCCGGCTCCCGGTGTCTGGGGGACGGCCTGGGGGGTCAGGAGGAGGGAGGCGAGGATCGCCCAGAGAAGAGGGGAGGGGCGAGAGGGTCTACGAGTGCGCTTGGCCCGCATTCCTCACCACGCTCCTGCTGCGAGTCCGTATCGACCCGGACCTGCGGCGTCACGCTCCCCTGTGGCTCCTCCCCGTACTTCGAGTACCGTCTCGGAGCCTCCAGGTCGCAAGCCTCGCATCTCCAAACATCTACGACCTCTCGCGACGAACCGTCGTGAGGAAAGCGGGCTACTCGTCACCGGTCTCCTCCCTGCGCACGATCCGGTAGTAGCGGTTGTTCTCCAGGGAACGGATTCGGGTGACGGGAACGCTCGGGCTCCAGTCGACCTCCACCGTCACCGGTCCCTCCATGGCTCCCAGGCCGATCTCCTCCTGGTAGCTGGCTCCGGAGAAGGAACCGAGGGTTCCGACCAGGCGATGGATTCGCCTGGCCGGGGTGGTGGAGGACTCCGGCTCCACGGCGATCCGGGCTCCGTGGCCCCGGGGAGCCCGGTCGCCTCCGTCCAGTCGGAGCACGATCCAGCTGCCGGGTGGGGACGGATTCCGCAGGAATGCGTTCCCGAAGGCGTCGTAGGGATAGGCGCCCCCGAGCTGTTGATAGAGGTCCTCGTCCCCGTCGCCGTCGATGTCGCCGAAGGCCACGGCGTGGCCCTTCTGGAGCTGTCCGAAGCCGCCGGAGAACGTGACGTTCTCGAATCGGGTTCCGTCGACGTTGCGGTACATGACGTTGGGTACCAACGAGGCGAGATCGGGAAGACCGGTGCCGAGGTAGAAATCGAGGCGCCCGTCCTGGTCGAGGTCGCCGAAGCCGACTCCCATGGGTAGCTCCGGGCGCGTCAGGCCCGCTTCCGTGGACACGTCCTCGAAGGTGCCGTCGCCCCGGTTCTGATAGAGGTGCGGGTGGCCCTCCTCCGGGAGCTCCCGGTCCGGCTCCAGGTAGGAGAGGAGAACGCCCTCCAGGGGGGCGCCGTAGTCGGCCACGAACAGATCCAGGTCTCCGTCGTCGTCGTAGTCGAAGAACCAGGTGGCGAAGGACTGACGACCGGCGCCCTCGACCCCGGACTCCTCCGCGGCGACGAAGCGGCGTCCCTCGTTCAGGAGGAGACGGTTGTACCCGAAGATGGAAGCGAAGAGATCGGGGTCGCCGTCGTCGTCGACGTCCCCCCAGGTCGCTCCCTTGACGAATCCGAGGTCCGAGAGACCCAGGGCCCGGGCGCGGTCGACGAAGGTTCCGTCGCCCCGGTTCACGAAGAGTTGTGAGGGATAGGGATAGGGTCGAGCTGGGCCGGTCGTGGAGAGGCTCTGGGGATCTCCGGAGACGACGGGGCTCTCGGTCCCGACGAACAGGTCGAGATCCCCGTCGTCGTCGAAGTCGGCCCATGCCGCGGTCTGGCTGGGATACGCCGGGTAGGCGAGGCCGGCCCGGGCGGTGACGTCGACGAAGCGTCCGGGCTCCTCGTGGAGGCGGTTCCGCAAGAGGCTGTTCCGGATCCTTCCCTCCTCCCCCCGCCAGGCTCCCCGGAGGACGACGATGTCCAGGGCTCCGTCTCCGTCGTAGTCCCCGTGGACCAGATTCAGCCCCCCGAGCTGGCCGTGGAGCCCCCAGGCCCCGGTGACCTCCACGAACCGGTCCCTACCGTCGTTCCGGTAGGCCTTCATCGAATCGCAGGGATCCCAGGTCGAGGAGACCAGGTCCAGGTCTCCGTCGCCGTCGAAATCGTCCATCAGGGCTCCCCCGGAGAGGTCGAAGGGGGAGATTCCCAGCTCGCTTCCTCGGTCCCGCCAGGTCGGGAAGCCGCTCTCGTCGTGGAAGGCGTCCTCGGGGAGTCGGTATTCGGGCGGGACGCGATCCAGATCGCCGTCGGAGAGGAGCCGCGCCAGGTTGAGCAGCCACCGGGCCCGGACGTGGCCGGGCTCCTCGGCCAGGACCTTCTCCATCTCCGAGGCCGCTGCGGACGCCGCATCCGGGCGTCGGTGAAGTGCTTCGTCGGCGAAGGGGACGATGCAGCTCCTGGGTGTGTGACGGTCCACGCAATTGCGATCCTCTCCGAGCTGGAACCAGGCCAGCCCCCGGGTGTAGTGGAGCCGGGTTCGGAGCCACGGGTCGTCCTCCAGCCGCCGGGGATATCTCGCTTGCAGGGTGTCGAGCCGCCGGATCGCCTCTTCGTGCCGCCCCAGCCGGACCAGCTCCGCCGCGTACCGTCCCTGGACCCGGATTCGGTCGAATTCGGAGAGTGGCCGGGAGAGTCGGCTGTCGAGCTCCTCCAGGATGCCCCGACCGAGATAGGGATTCTCGCTGGCGCGAATCTCCTCGCAGACGGCCATGAGCTCCTGCCGTGTCTCCTCGGCGGTGGGCCCCGAGGCCGCATCGGCCGGTCGGGTCCCGGGACCGAGAGTCAGCAGCGAGAGGGCCAGAGAGATCAACCAGGCGAAGCGCACGACCTCATCTTAGAAGACCCGTTATGCTCTCCGAGTGCGCCGAACGAACGCCATATTCCTCGTCGGGGCGCTCCTCCCCGGGGCCGTTGCCGGAGCCGTCCCGGCGTCGGCGGCCGAAGGAGCCCCGTCGTCCCGGGAGGAGAGCCTGCGCCGGGAGCTCCGACAGGTCTTCGACCCTTCCCGGATTCTGGAGCTGGTCGGGATTCTCGAGGACACCGGACGAGAGGAGGAGGCGGTGGAGCTTCTCCTGGGAGCGGGAGAGGCCGCGTTGGTTCGGGGTCGGGCCGAGGAGGCGGTCGAGCTCCTGGAACGAGCGGTGGCCATCGACCCCTCCCGAGCCTCGTTGCATACCGTCCTGGGCCGAGCCCGTCTGGAGGTGAAGCGGTTCGAGGGGGCGCTTCGGGCCCTGCGTCGAGCCCGACAGCTCGGGGACGAGGGGCGGACCCTGGACATCCTGGAGGCCGCAGCGCTGTGGGAGACCGGGAATCCGGAGGGAGCGGAGGCGATCTACCGCGATCTGGCTCCCGCCTCCGCTCTCGCTCGTCACCAGCTGGGACGGCTCCTTCTCTGGACCGGTCGTCCATCCGAGGCCGTGGACTATCTCCGGGGTCGGAACGGCCGTCCTCCCGGGTCTCCCGATCTCCGTCTGGATCTGGCCAGGGCGCTGGAGGGAGCGGGAGAGCTCGAAGAGGCCAGGCGTCGATATCGGGAGCTCGTGGAGGAGATTCCGGGTCACACCAAGGCGACCTACGGCCTCGGTCGGGTCCTGACCCGGCTCGGTCGACGAGAGGAGGCGACGCGAGTCCTGGAACGATACCGTGAGCTCTATCTCCGGGATCGGGAGCGGGTGCGCAGAGAAGGCCTGACGGAAGGGGCCCTGGCCGAGGCTCGACGTCGGCTCGAGGAGGGCGACCCCCGGGCTGCCCTGGATCGCCTCGAGAATGGGACCGATTCCCCCGACGCTCTCGCAATCCGGGCCAGCGCTCTCCGGGTCCTGGGCCGATCCCGGGCGGCTCGGGAGGCCCTCGAGCGGGCCGTGACCCTGGCCCCGGACCGGGATGATCTCAGGGCGAGGCTCCTGACGCTGCGTCTGGAGCTCGGGGGATCCGATCCGTGAGGTTCCTGGTCCCTCTGCTCCTCTCGGCATCGCTCGCAGCCTCCCCTGCGGTCGTCGAGGGGTCTCGGGAGATCGATTGCGAGCCCTTCGCCTTCCGCGAGGTGGCGGAGGCGGTGGGAGTCTTCTTTGTCCACCACCGGGGCTCGACGCCGGAGAAGAGGTTGCCGGAGACCATGGGCTCGGGACTCGCCTGGCTCGACGCCGACGGCGACGGGTGGCTCGATCTGTATCTGGTCCAGTCGGGCCCGTCGGACGAGCCCGCTTCGCCGGAGGCGGCCAACCGCCTGTTCCGGAACGTCGGCGGTCGGTTCGTGGAGGTTCGGGAGGCGGGAGGCGCCGGGGATCGGGGATACGGTCAGGGAGTCGTAGCCGGGGACTTCGACGGCGATCGGTCGGTGGACCTCTACGTCACCAATCGAGCCGTCGACCGGTTCTACCGGAATCGCGGCGACGGGACCTTCGAGGTCGGGGCTCCGGGGGTCGCGGACTGGAGCTCGTCGGCGGCCTTCGCCGACGGGGACGGGGATGGGGATCTGGATCTCTACGTGACCCGATACCTGGATCTGGAGACCGGGGAGCCGATCTTCTGTGGAGATCCCGAGACCGGTGAGCGTCGATACTGCGACCCCTCCCTGTTCGAGGGTCTCGGCGACCGATATCTGGAGAATCTCGGTCCCGAAGGCTTCTCGAATCGCACGGAGGAGGCGGGGCTGGCTTCCGCCGACGGTCGGGGCCTGGGGGTTCTCTTCACCGACCTGACCGGCGACGGCGCTCCGGATCTCTACACGGCCAACGACCTCACCTTGAACCTCCTCTTCCGCAACCGGGGGGACGGGACGTTCGAGGATCTCTCCCTCCTCTCGGGAGCGGCGGTCAACCTCGAGGGCAAGGCCGAGGCCGGGATGGGCCTGGCCGTCGGCGACGTGGACGGCGATCTCGATCCCGATCTGGCGGTGACCAACTTCGACGTGGAGACGAATACGCTCTACCGGAACGAGGGCGACCTCTTCTTCTTGGACGTGTCGGCGGAATCGGGCTTCGGAGTGCCGTCTTTCAACCGGCTCGCCTTCGGTCTCGTGATGGCCGACTTCGACGGAGACGGGATCCTCGACGCCTACGTCGGCAACGGCCACATCTTCGAGGATCCAGCCCGGGAGCACGTCCAGTACGAGCAGCCCGACCAGCTCTTCCGGGGGGTCGGCAAGGGGGGTTTCCTGGAGGTCCCCTGTCCGGCCCTCGGCGAGCTGGCGCAGGTGACCCGGGGGGTGGCGGCCGGAGACTACGACGACGACGGCGATCTCGATCTCGGCGTGCAGGCCAACGGCGGTCGGTTCCAGCTCCTGGAGAACGAGATCTCCACCCGGTGGATCGGCGTTCGGCTCCGAGGGCCGTCTCCCAATACCGGCGGGATCGGGGCGAAGGTCGAGCTCACCACGGATCGGAGACGCCGGGTCTCCTGGGTCCTGGCCGGAAGCAGCTACCAGTCCAGCTCCGATCCCCGAATCCTGTTCAGCCTGGGGGAGGAGGAGACGCCCCTCGCTCTCGAGGTGGTGTGGCCCTGGGGCCGGGGGCGTACCCGGATCCGGACCCCGGCCACGGGCGGGTATCTGGAGGTCGTCCAGCCGGAGAACGAGATGGAGCCTCGAGGCTGATTCGGACCGAGACTTTCACCCCGGAGGACGGAGGCGGTGCACCACCCGGTGATCCGCCGGAAGCTCCCGGAGACGCTGGCGAAGGCCGTTGGGCCACTCGATCTCGAGATCGGTCTCGGAGCGGTGGCCGAGGCCGAGATGGGCCGGCCCGGCCTTCGAGCCCAGGTACCCCTCGCCCCCGGTGACCGAACGCCAGACGTAGAGATTCTCGTCCTCGACCACGAGGACGGAGCCGATCCCGTCCGTGCTCACCCCGACCTCCGGATCACCCACCAGCTGCACCTGGAGCCAGCGTCCCTCCTGTTCGGCGTCGTTGCGGAAGAGCCGTGCCTCGTCGTGAAAGGCCGTGATCACGAGATCGAGATCGCCGTCCCGGTCCAGGTCCAGGGTCACGGCGGCCCGGGAGTTGCTCTCGCCCATCTCGGCTCCGTGGCCCCTCACGACCACGAACTCGTCCTGGTTCTGACGGAACAACAGATTGCTCTCGCGACCGTTGTTGATGGTGTAGAAGCGGGAGGGATCGTCGGGATGGGGTCTGAGCTGGGCGAAGGTGAGGTAGTCGGTGAAGCCATTGGCCAGGAAAAGGTCGTCGTCGCCGTCGAGCTCGAGGTCGAGGAAGATTCCCGCCCAGGACCATCCGGAGTCGACCTCCTCCAGATCACCGCTTTGCGCTTCCCGGTACACGGTTTCCCCGTCGGGTCCCTTCTCCGACAGGAGCAGGGTGTTGCGCTCGGTCGTCTTCCCGGTCCGCGCGTTGCGGAACCAGATGTTGGTCACGAAGATGTCCGGTCGTCGGTCCCGATCCAGATCGCTGAAGGAGACGTTCATGCCGTGGAACCGGTCGTCGCTTCCGGTGGACCGACCGGCCCGACGGAAACGGAAGTCCCCGAGGTTTTCGAATAGCTCGTTGGGGCCGAAGTCGTTCGACACGTAGACGTCCTGGTCGCCGTCCAGGTCGTAATCGGTGTGGGAGACGGCCTGGGTCCATCCGGTGTCCCCGACGCCTGCCTCGTCCGTGACGTCTTCGAAGCGGAGTTGTCCGAGATTTCGGAACAGGCGATTCGGCATTCCGTTCCGGGCCGCCATGGAGCCCCACGGGGACTCCCCGGCCAGATAGTTGCCGAAGTTGCCCACGTAGAGGTCCAGTCTGCCATCGCCGTCGGCGTCGAAGGCCGTCGCCGGGCCGCTGATGTCACCGGCCGCTCCGAGCCCGGACTCCCGGGTGACGTCCCGGAAGGTACCGTCTCCCTCGTTCCGGAAGAGGCGATTCGGGTCCCGGGCGTAGGTGACGAAGAGATCGAGGTCCCGGTCGCCATCCAGGTCTCCCAGGAGGGGCATCCGGGCCTCTCCCTCGACTCGGATGCCGGCGATCCCGGTTCGTTCGCGAAAAGAGATCCCCGTGGGAGAGGCGAGGAAGAGCCGGCAGCCCTGCCCGCCACACAGGACGAGGTCGTTTCGTCCGTCACCGTCCACGTCACCCGCCGCGGCGCCACCGCCGCTGAAGGAGGGGGCGGGGGGACCGAAGCGCCGGAGACGGGACAGCCACTGCGTGGAGACGTGACGGAACCGGATCCCGGTTTCCGCCGTGACGTCGGTGAAGATCCCGGAGCCGTCGGGAGCCGGCGGCTCCGAGGCCGGTGTGAGCTCGGCCCAAGACCCCTCGGAGAGGGCCCGGGCGGCCCATTCGATCTCCTCCGGCTTCGTCGCCTCCGAGAGGGTGGTCCGGGCGTGGTTCCCGGCGAGACGGAGCAGAAGCAGGCCGTAGAGATTCGCCCCCCGGACGAGGGTCTCGGCGGCCTCGGAGGAGATCGGGATCGGCCGGGCCTCCATCGAGCTGGCGGCGAGAAGGGCGTGGAACGGAAGCCCCGTGGCCCCGAAGGCCTCCAGGTCCGCGATCTCCACCGGGATCGGATCGGCGGAGTCGGGGAAGACCACCAGCTCCGAGTAGGCGTTCGGCTCAGAGGGGAGGATGGAACCGAGGACCGTTTGGATCTCTCGTGCGCCGACGAGCCCCCCTTCCTCCTCTCCGACCCGATCGGCGGCTTCCATCGTCGAGGCGATCATCTCGGCCGTCGTCAGCTCCAGCTCGGCCAGGAAGAGAGCGAGGTCGTCCGGATCGTCGGGGACCGGATAGCGGACGAAATAGCGGGACAGGTTCCGCAACAGGAGCTCGGAAGGATTCCGTACCCGGTTCTCGAGAGCCTCGAGTCTCTGTAACGCCCAGGAGTCGGGGTCGATCGGCTCCGCGGCCCCCGTACCCGAGCTCGGGAGGGAACCGAGGAGGACGAGGAGGAGCGGGAGTGCGAGCGGGTGGGTTCGGGACCTGGTCGAGACGGATGTAGAGGACATCGGAGGATGCGGAGAGGGTGGCGGCCCGGTCGGTGCGGATCAGGGTACCAGCGTTTCTGCCGTTTGGTGTGCCGCGTTCCGAGATGGGCGGAAAGAGGATGGAGGTCTCCCGAGAGCGCCGCTGGTCGACCCTCGAGAGAGGTGCCGAGCTCCTCGGATCCGCCCGCTAAGATGGGAGGGTCCCGGTGGTCTGCCGGGATCGCACTCCCTCCATCATGAGCGAATCCTCCGCCGAAGCCGTCCTCGACCGTCCCGGACGGGCCGAGCTCCCGGACACGGCGGCCCTGGAGGTGGTCGACGCCCGAACCCACAACCTGAAGGGGGTCTCCTGCTCGATTCCCCACGGGAAGGTGACGGTGGTGACCGGGCCTTCGGGGGCCGGAAAGAGCTCCCTGGTCTTCGACACCCTCTTCGCCGAGGGACAGCGGCGGTTCGTGGAGTCGATGTCCACCTATGCCCAGCAGTTCATCCAGCAGCTCGAGCGGCCACCGGTGGGGGAGATCCGGAACCTGCTGCCCGCCGTGGCCCTGGAGGCCCGGAACTCGGTCAAGAACGCCCGTTCCACGGTGGGGACCCTCACCGAGATCCACGACCTCCTCCGGCTCCTCTTCTCCCATCTGGGAACCGTCGGGTGTCCGGAAGGGCACGGCGCGATCCGGGAACGGAGCCGGGAGGAGCTGGTGGACGACCTGGTGGAAGGCGAGGCGGGGGAACGGTTCACCCTCACCGCCCCGGTGGTCCGACCGGAGACGGGGGCCGACGACGCCCTGGAAGAGCTGATCCGCCAGGGGTTCTTCCGGGTCTGGATCGACGGCGAGCTGGTCCGCCTCGAGCCGGGGGCGGCGTGGAAGAAAAGCTGGGATCCCCTGGAGATCGTCCTGGGGCGCTATCGGGCCGACCCCGAGAAGAGGACCCGGATCCGGGACGCCCTGGAGGAGGGGTTCCACCTCCGGGAGGACCTGGTGATCGCCCGTTCCGAGGGTGGAGAGACGCGATTTCTATCCACCGATCTCCGCTGTCCCCTCTGCGGCGAGGGCGTCCGGCGACCGGTCCCGCCCCTTTTCTCCTTCAACTCTCCCCTGGGGGCCTGCCCGACCTGCTCCGGCTTCGGCCGGGTGATGGGGATCGACGGGCGCCTGGTCATCCCGGATCCCGGGCTGTCCCTGGAGGAGAAGCCGATCGCGCCGTGGAACAGCAAGTCCCGGCGGCGCTACTACACGCGGTTGCGGAAGGCCTGCCGGGAGCGGGGCGTCCCCCTGGACGTGCCCTGGGAGGAGCTCCCGGAGGAGGACCGGGAGTGGATCTGGGAAGGAGGCCGGGGTTTCAAGGGGATCCAGCCCTTCTTCGATCGCCTGGAGCGGAAGAAGTACAAGATGCACGTCCGGGTGCTGCTCTCCCGGTACCGCTCCTACGACCGGTGCCCGGACTGCGGCGGGGCCCGGCTCCAGCCCGAGGCCCTGGCCGTGACCCTCCGGGGGGAGACCCTGCCCGAGCTCACGGCCCGCTCGGTGGAGGCCCTCCGGGAGTGGGTGGGGGAACGGGGCTGGACCGGGGAGGAGCGGGCCCGGGCCGGAGACGTCCTGGACCTGCTGGAGGAGCGCCTGGAGACCCTCCACCGGGTGGGCGTCGACTACCTGACCCTGGATCGGACGGCCCGGACCCTCTCCGGAGGAGAGACCCAGCGGATCCACCTGGCCACGGCCCTGGGGTCGGGTCTGACCGGGACCCTCTACGCCCTGGACGAGCCCACCATCGGGCTCCATCCCCGGGACGCCAAGAAGCTTCTGGGCCTCCTGCGGGAGCTCGGGGATCGGGGCAATACGGTGGTGGTCGTGGAACACGAGCCGGTGGTGATCGAGGGAGCCGAGCACGTGATCGAGCTCGGTCCCGGGGCCGGGGAGCAGGGAGGAGAACGGGTCTTCGAGGGCTCGGTGGCGGAGATGCTGGACTCCGGAACGTTGACCGCCCGGTTCATGAACGGCTCCGGGTCGGAGCTCGCCCGGCGGCACGCGGCCCGGTACCGGCGCGAGAGCGGTGCTTCGTCGGCCGGGGAGGAGCTGGCCCGGAAGCCGCCGGTCCTGGAGGTCCTCGGGGCGTCGGAGCACAACCTCCGGGAGATCGACGTGGCCATCCCCGGGGAGGCCCTGGTGGCGGTGACCGGGGTCTCGGGCTCCGGCAAATCCACCCTGATCGAGGATGTTCTCTTCGAGGGCTACCGGGAGTGGGCCGGGGAGGTGGCCCCGGCTCCCGGACGATTCCGGGAGATCCGGGGCTTGGAGGGGTTCGACGAGGTGGAGATGGTGGATCAGAGCCCCCTGGGCCGGTCGTCCCGCTCGAATCCGATCACCTACGTCAAGGGCTACGGGGCCCTACGGAAGCTCTTCGCCCGGACCCCGGTGGCGGAGGAGCTGGGGTTCACTCCGGGCCATTTCTCCTTCAACGTGGACAAGGGGCGCTGTCCGGCGTGCAAAGGGACCGGGGAGGAGGAGGTCGACCTCCAGTTTCTGGGGGAGATCACGGTGATCTGCGACCGCTGTCAGGGCCGCCGCTTCCGACCCGAGATCCTCCAGGTCCGGTTGAAGGGCAAGACGATCGCCGAGGCCCTGGACCTGACGGTGACCGAGGCCCTGGAGCTCTACGGCGACTACCGACCCCTGGAGCGGCGTCTCGAGGACCTGGACCGGGTGGGTCTCGGGTACATCCGTCTGGGCCAGCCCACGTCGACGCTGTCCGCCGGGGAGGCCCAACGTCTCAAGCTGGCGGGGTTCCTGAAGAAGCGGCGCAAGAAGAGCGCCGGACGGCTCTTCCTCTTCGACGAGCCTACGACGGGGCTCCATCTCTCGGACATCGCGCTGCTCTACAAGGCGTTCCGGGAGTTGATCCGTCGGGGGGACACGGTGGTGGTGGTGGAGCATCAGCTCGACCTGATCTCCCGGTGCGACTGGATCGTGGATCTGGGCCCCGGCGGGGGCCACCGGGGGGGCGACCTTCTCTTTTCCGGACCTCGGGAGCAGTTCTTGGCGGCGGAGATCGAGAGCCCGACCCGGGAGGAGCTCCGGGCGCATCTCGGGATGTGACCGTCGTCCGGGATTGTTAGAATCTTCGGAACCGACCACGGGAGAGAGACGATCACCGACACCAGCTCCGAGACGCCGCGCTTCACCCTCGAGATGGGAGAGCAGACTCTGTCCCTGACCCGGGAGATCTCGGTGGTGGGGAGGAGCCGGGAGTGCGACGTCCGTCTCCAGGATCCCGCCGCCAGCCGTCGCCACTTCCAGGTCGAGCTCCGGGACGGCGAGTTGTGGGCCAGGGACCTGGGCTCGAGCAACGGGACCTACCGGAACGGCCGGAGGCTCCAGGGGGAGGAACGCCTCCGGAACGGTGACGTGCTCCTGGTCGGCGAGACCGAGATCACGGTCCGGATCCGGGACTCCGCGGAGAAGGCCGCCGAGATCCCCTCCGCCACCACCCGAATTCCGGAGCTCGCCGACAGCCCGCCGGCACCGGACGAGACGCCTTCCCGGGGCCTTCCGGTCTCCGGGGGTCAGGACGCGAAGACCACGGTCACGGCACCGCCTCCGCCTCCTCCGGCGACGGAGGACTCTCCCGAGTCGGGGCCCGCCTCACCGCCGGAGCCGGCGAAGGAGCCGGAGTCGGTCTCCGCTCTCCTGCCGCCGCCACCCCTCCGGGAGTCAAAGACCGGGGCCGACGACGAGGGCGAGGAACCCGGATCGCCGGAGGCCCGCCTGCCCGACATCGACGATGTGGCCCTGGACACCGGCGCCCGGACCTCCGAAGAGGGCCCAGAGGCACCGGTCCGATCGAGGCCGGGGGCGACGGCGGGTCCGGGATCCCTCCGACCGGCCGGATTCTGGATTCGCCTGGCGGCGCTCCTGGTGGACGGCATCGCCATCGGGGCGGTGAGCTGGCTGGTAGGAGCTCCCTTCGGCGGGAGTGCCGAGCTCGTCCTGAGCTCGCTGGCCTCCTTCCTTCTGGGCGTCGGGATTCCCGTGGTGGGCTGGGCCCGCTGGGGCACGACTCCGGGAAAGCGTCTCTTCGGGCTCTGGGTCTGCCAGGAGGACGGTGAGATCGGTGTCGAGTGGAGCCAGTCGGCGATCCGCTGGATCGGCTACCTGGCCAGCGGGATCCCCCTGGGGATCGGCTTCCTGATGGTGGCCTTCAGCGCCACAAAACGGGGGCTCCACGATCGGATGGCC